>NZ_JBHTJF010000003.1:0-57958 GCF_042675605.1 Savagea faecisuis | reverse complement strand
ATTCTACCAAGAAAGGGTCTTCCTTTTTACATGGAATTTTTCATTTACACAAAATATTTTATACTCTCACTAAAAGATTATCTATATAATAATAATACCATTTTAATTAAACAAAAATACTAAATATTAAAAAATGGTGCATAGTTGACGATGTAGGAAAAGCGATTGACGTCTTCTAAAACGATGCGATAATAATAGAGTAGAGGAGTGATAATATGAGTAAAGTATCTTGCCTCACATGTGGAGGAGAATTAAAGTTAGAGGAAACGAAAGCAACATGCGTAAAATGTTTTCGTGTTCATACAGCAGAAGACTTCCCAACCAACCCAGATTGGTCAGAAGATGCTGCAAAAGCCGTGAAAGAGACAGGGTGGATTTTGATCGGAATGATCGTTTTCGTTGTCGCGGTTATTCTTTTTGTTTAAGATAAAAGAGAGGTGAAGATTATGGGAATCATTAATGAAAAACAAATTGAAGTGCGTTATGCGGAGACGGACCAAATGGCTGTCGTCTATCATGCGAACTATCTCGTATGGATGGAGATTGGGCGTACTTCGTTAATTCAAGAGCTTGGGTTTACATACGCTGGATTAGAACGAGAAGGTTATTTATCACCTGTCGTCGATTTAAATATTCAATATAAACAAGCTTGTACATACGGAGAGACGGTAACCGTTCGTACATGGTTACGTGAACACGGTCGTGTGCGCACGGTTTATGCTTACGAAATCGTGAAAGAAAATGGAGAAATTGCAGCGACTGGTGAATCGACACATGTGCTCGTCAAAAAAGGTAATTTCCGTCCTGTATCCTTGAGCAAAGTTGATCCGGCTTGGCATGACGCTTACGAAAAAAATGTTATTCCGAAAGAGGAAAAATAGTGGCTTTCGGTATTCATCGTCAACAATTACGACAGTGGCAAGAGCGAGTAGCGCAAGGGGAACTCGCTTTTTTGACGCATTATTGGCTCGACGACCGCTTCCCTGGCTGTCAAACGGTAACGAAAGCAGGTTGTGCAGATGTAGAACGTCTAATCGAATGGGGCGCGTCTTACGGTTTGCGCCCGGAATGGATCGATGCGCACCCGACGTATCCGCATTTCGACTTAATCGGCGACCGAGAGCGTTATATATTAAGAAAAGAAGGCTTACAGCAGCAATACGAACGTTTTTATCCGAAAAGCTTGCGTCCTACGGAACAATTTTATTACGGCTTATTTCATCGTTCTCCGTATGCGATTCATTTACCGAATGATAGACTCATCACCGATCCGGTCGAGATTTATGTAGCGCGTACGACGGAAGAGCGAGTTCATTGGTTAAACGAATGGATTCACCCTAAAGATGAAGTTCGGCTCATGGTGACGACGTATCCGACAAGTGAGCGTCACCCTCTCATGCTGCATCGCTACGTATCGCCTGAACTGCGTTATAAAATGCGCACACATTCGTTTATGATTCAGGAGGAAGAGAATTGGCTTGCGGAACAATTTTACGTTACAGGAACGTATGAGCAATTCGATATTCCGAAATTAATTCAGCGAACCGTAGAAGCGGATATGGGAAGGCCGTTTAAAGGGTATGAGTATAGCCCGTCTATTTTCATCGAACATATTCCGTCGCTCACTGTCTTTCATTCTTATGATGATCGAGGGTTTGAAGTGATTGCGCCGTCTCCTGACATTGCGCAAAAATGGCATAAAAAAGCCTGACGTATTCGAGTAACGTCAGGCTTTTCGTATTATTTTTCGTAGTCGAAATGCAGTTCATTTAAGTCTGGATTCAGTGATACGAGTAAATTATGGTCTTGGAAAAACCATTCGTCGTGTTCGTCGATGTAGTATGTCACATCATTGATGACGGTTTGTGCGACGATTTTTTCTGGCTCAGTTTTTTGAATGCCGAGTGAGAACCCTTCATGAAGAGGACTTGCGCCGCCGTAACGCGCGTAAAATTGAACCGCTTCTCCTGCTTCAACATCCATTTCCGTTTCAAACCATTCGATGGCGTCGTCTGTTAATTGAATGTTCATAAAACTCCTCCTAAATCCACGTAATCTTTGGTTCTGTACCATTTTTAACCCGCTCTAAATTCGCACGATGTCGATAAATGATAAACAGTGCCATACATATGACTATAATAGAAAAGGAATAGTTTTGCGAACGAATGAACTCGACGATTGCGATGATAATCCCAGAACAAGCGACGATCACAGAAGAGAGTGAAACCATCTTCGTTACTTTCAAACTGATAATAAAAATGGCTAAGACGATGACAAATACAATCGGTGCATAAGCGAGTAATACCCCTGCGCTTGTAGCGACTGCTTTTCCACCCCGGAAGCGAGCGAATAACGGGAACATATGGCCAATTACAGCGAATAGTCCGATAACGATCGTTTCAACGGGCAGTGGTTGAAAATAAGATAGAGAAGCAATCCAAACCGCTGCACTCCCTTTTAAAATATCGAGCAAAGTGACGATGATGCCCGCTTTTTTACCGAGCACACGGAAGGTGTTCGTTGCACCTAAGTTACCGCTTCCATGCTCGCGTATATCCGTTTTGAAAAATACTTTCCCAATCCAAAGGGCAGATGGGATGGAGCCTAACACATAGGCGATGAGTATGACGAGAACGATATTCATAATGGTACCCCTTTACGCTAAAAATAAATACAAGATAACTCTATCATACCGTAAAAAGAGTGCCAACAATAGTTGAAAAAGAAAACTATTTTTTAAATGCTCGGTTTTAGAAGTTCGTTGCTTTTTTTGAAAATGTTCTATACAATTAATTCTCGAATGTCGTAGAGCGTGATTTGACAATGTTTTCAGCATAGTTGATAATAAAAAGAGAACACATGTTTTTATGGAGGGTGTCGAAGTGACGAATACAAATCAAATGATGAATTATGATGATGATGCGATTCAAGTACTAGAAGGGCTCGATGCAGTGCGAAAACGTCCAGGAATGTATATCGGTTCGACCGATGGACGCGGCCTGCATCATTTAATTTATGAGATTGTCGATAATGCCGTCGACGAAGCGTTAGCAGGATTTGGTCGTGAAGTGGTCGTCACTTTACATAAAGACGATTCTGTCAGCGTCCGCGACTATGGACGAGGCATGCCTACCGGAACTCATCAGACAGGTAGACCGACAGCAGAAGTCATTATGACTGTGCTTCATGCGGGAGGTAAGTTCGGACAAGGTGGCTATAAGACGAGTGGAGGACTTCACGGTGTCGGAGCATCTGTCGTGAACGCTTTATCGGAATGGTTAACCGTTACGATCTACCGAGACGGGAAACAGTTTACACAACGTTTTGAACACGGTGGGAAGCCGGTCACTACATTAGAAGAAGTCGGAACGACGAAGCAGACCGGAACGTGCATTCATTTCAAACCAGATGCGTCGATTTTTTCAACGACGACGTATAACCGAGAGACGATTCGTGAACGATTGCGCGAATCTGCTTTTTTATTAAAAGGTGTCGCTTTCCGTTTGATCGATGAACGTGAAGCGGAAAAAGTCGAAGAGACGTTCCAATATGATGAAGGAATCGTCGCCTTCGTCCATTATTTAAACGAGGAAAAAGATACATTGCATGAAGTCGCTTATTTAGAAGGGACGCAAGAAGACATTGAAGTCGAATTTGCGTTTCAGTTTAATGATGGCTATTCCGAAACCGTACTCTCTTTCGTCAACAACGTGCGAACGAGCGACGGGGGAACACATGAAACAGGTACGCGTACGGCGATGACGCGCGTCATTAACGAATACGCTCGAAAAACAGGATTATTGAAAGAAAAAGATAAAAATTTAGATGGCGCGGATATTCGAGAAGGATTGACTGCGATTATTTCCGTGCGCATTCCTGAAGAAATTTTGCAGTTTGAAGGGCAGACGAAAGGGAAGCTCGGAACGAGTGAAGCCCGCACAGCGACAGACGCGGTTGTCAGCCAACAGCTGAACTATTATTTAGAAGAAAATGCGGAATTTAGCGCGGAGCTTGTACGTAAAGCGATCCGCTCCCAACAAGTGCGCATGGCAGCCCGAAAAGCGCGAGAAGATGCGCGCAACGGGAAAAAGCGCAAACGTTCGGACACTTTGCTATCGGGGAAATTAACCCCTGCGCAGTCTCGTAATGCGAAAAATAACGAACTGTACTTAGTCGAAGGGGACTCAGCTGGAGGCTCTGCAAAACAAGGGCGCGACCGAACATTCCAAGCGATTTTGCCACTGCGAGGAAAAGTGTTAAATACCGAAAAAGCAAAACTTGAAGACATTATGAAAAACGAAGAAATTAACACGATCATCCATGCGATTGGTGCGGGTGTCGGGTCTGATTTCAATGTGGAAGATTCCAATTATGACAAAGTGATCATTATGACGGATGCGGATACGGACGGGGCGCACATTCAAGTGCTGTTGCTGACGTTCTTCTTCCGCTACATGCGCCCACTCGTAGAAGCGGGGAAAGTGTATATTGCGATGCCGCCCCTTTACAAAGTGTACCGAGGAGCGGGTAAGAAAGAAGTGTTGCGCTACGCATGGACGGAAGATGATCTTCAAGAAGCGATTCAAGAAATCGGCAAGACGTATAAATTGCAGCGCTATAAAGGACTCGGGGAGATGAACCCAGATCAATTATGGGATACGACGATGAATCCTGAAACGCGCACTTTAATCCGCGTCACGATTGAAAATAGCGGACAATCAGAAAAGCAAGTGTCGACATTAATGGGCGATAAAGTAGAACCACGCCGAAACTGGATTGAGAAAAACGTCGACTTTAGCATGACGGAAGAAACGAATATGTTAGAAAATGAACTCATTCATGTGGAAGGTGAGGAAGTATGAGTCAACAAGAGCACATTCAAGATTTAACATTGGAAGAAATTATCGGAGATCGCTTCGGTCGATATAGTAAGTACATCATTCAAGACCGTGCATTACCGGATGCGCGCGATGGGTTAAAGCCGGTACAGCGCCGTATTTTATACGCGATGCAACAAGACCATAACACGAGCGATAAGCCGTATAAAAAATCAGCAAAAGCCGTCGGTAACGTCATCGCCAACTATCACCCGCACGGAGATACGTCGGTGTACGATGCGATGGTACGGATGAGCCAAACGTGGAAACTGCGCCATGAATTGATTGAGATGCAAGGGAATAACGGTTCAGTAGACGGAGACCCTGCAGCAGCGATGCGTTATACAGAAGCGCGTCTTTCCGCTGTGTCGGAACTACTCCTTGCTGATATCGATAAAAAGACGGTCGACTTCATTCCGAACTTCGACGATGCGACGATTGAGCCGACAGTACTTCCTGCACGTTTTCCGAATTTACTCGTGAACGGTTCGACAGGAATTTCTGCAGGATACGCGACAGATATCCCGCCTCACAACTTAGCTGAAGTGATCGAAGCGGTATTTATGCGCATGAAAAATCCGAATGCGACTGTCGATGAACTGATGACAGCGATTCAAGGGCCTGATTTTCCGACAGGAGCGATCATTCAAGGAAAAGAAGGGATTAAAAAAGCGTACGAGACAGGAAAAGGACGCTGTGTCGTACGCGCTCAGTCGACGATTGAACCGTTAAAAGCCGGAAAAAATCAAATCGTCTTTACCGAAATCCCATATGACGTAAACAAAGCGAATGTCGTAAAAAAAATGGACGAATTACGTATCGACCGAAAATTAGACGGCATCGCAGATATTCGGGATGAAAGTGATCGAAAAGGATTGCGTATCGTCGTCGAGTTAAAAAAAGATATCGATCCGGATGCGATTCGTAATTTCTTATTTAAAAATACCGATTTGCAAATTAC
This sequence comes from Savagea faecisuis, assembly GCF_042675605.1. NCBI lineage: Bacteria > Bacillati > Bacillota > Bacilli > Caryophanales > Caryophanaceae > Savagea > Savagea faecisuis. Next base: position 52,120 of record NZ_JBHTJF010000003.1, on the reverse strand, counting down.
GTATAACTTCAATATGGTCGCGATATTTGACCGTCGTCCACGTTTAATGAGCTTGCCGATGTTGCTGGACGCTTATATCGGTCACCAACAAGAAGTCGTAACGCGCCGTACGAAATACGACGTCGCTCGCGCAACGAAACGCCTTCATATCGTAGAAGGATTGATGAAAGCTTTATCGATTTTAGATGAAGTGATCGAAACGATTCGTTCTTCAACGGATAAAGGGAATGCGAAACAAAATTTACAAGAAGCGTTCCAATTTACAGAGCCGCAAGCCGAAGCGATCGTCTCTTTACAGTTATACCGTTTAACGAATACAGACATTACGGCATTGCGTGAAGAAGAGCGTGACCTTCATGAACAAATCGCACGCTATGAGCTCATTTTAAGCAGTGAGAAGCAGTTGAACCGTGTCATTCAACGTGAATTGAAAGACGTTCAACGGAAATACGCAAATAGTCGTCGCAGCGTCATCGAATCAGAAGTTGAAACGATCGAAGTCGATTTAAGTGTGCTCGTTCCGAGTGAAGATGTCATCGTATCGGTAACGAAAGATGGCTATGTGAAGCGGACGAGTGTCCGTTCTTATAGTGCGTCGAACGGTGAAGGGATGGATATGAAAGAGTCCGACTATTTATTGTATGTCGCACCACTCAATACGCAACATCATTTACTCATATTCACTTCACTCGGGAACTATATGTATCAACCAGTCCATGAATTACCGGACATCCGTTGGAAAGACCTCGGACAACATTTATCGAGCATCATTTCTTTAGCACCGAATGAAGAAGTGATCGGCGTCATCGGTGTGCCGAGCTTTGATGAAGATCAATATGTCGTCACGACGGGTAGTTTAGGGAATGTGAAAGTTTCAGCATTAAAAGATTATGAAGTGGCCCGCTACAATCGAACGTTCCGTGCGATGAATACGAAAAAAGAAGAGACGATGACATCTGTCGCGCTCTGTACGTTAGAAGATGAGCTTTTACTCATTTCGGAACATTTCCAATCGACTCGTTTCCCAGTGAGCGAATTAGCAGTCACGGGAGTGCGTACAGCTGGAGTGAGAGGGATTCAGTTGAAAGATGACGACACATTACAACGTGTGCACATCGTGAAAGAAGAACAGTCTCTCGTCTTATTTACAAATCGAGGTCATGTGAAACGTCTTCGTTTAGAAGATATTCCAGAAACGTCACGTGCTGTTGTAGGGAATGCTCTCATTCGTCGTTTGAAATCGAATCCACATCTTTATAACAGCAGTCATCTCGTCGATACGACGGATGAGCTTTATGCGGTGAATCAACATTTCGAACAAGTCATCGTACTCGCAAGTGAGTTACGCTACATGGACTTAAATTCAGCAGGTAGCGCATTATGGAAAAAAACCGATGCCAACATGCTTGCACATACGTACGTTCAACATACTATCGAATAAAGGAAAACTGTCTACTTCATAGGAGGTAGGCAGTTTTTAGTTTTCTTTCATGACAATTGTGAACATTCCGTGTATAATAGTTCGAAAATCGAAATACTTAAGAAAGATAGAGGAATAGGCTTATGTGGCGTAATCGAAATGTATGGATTATTTTAATTGGGGAGTTAATTGCAGGAATTGGGTTATGGATGGGGATTATCGGAAACTTGGAGTTTATGCAGGAGAAAGTGCCTTCCGACTTCCAAAAAGCTTTAATTTTATCGACAGGGCTGCTTGCAGGGGTTCTCATTGGACCTTTTGCGGGGAAGGTGATTGATCGGACGAATAAAAAGAAAGTGCTCATAGGAGCGGGAATTGGGCGTCTTATCAGTGTGCTCTTTATGTTCGTGGCGATCCAGCAAGATTCAATCGTTTGGATGATCGGCTTCGTCATTAGTATTCAAGTGGCGTCTAGTTTTTATTTTCCCGCGTTGCAAGCGACGATTCCGCTCATTGTCGATGAACATCAATTGCTTGTGATGAACGGATGGCATATGAACGTCGCGACGATTGCTCGCGTATTAGGAACGGCGCTCGCGGGACTGTTACTCATTCAAATTTCATTAAGCGCTCTTTATTGGATGTCGTTTTTCGCATATATTTTCTTACTCGTGACGACGTCGATGCTCATCGTCGAAGAAGCGGTCATTCCGAAGCGGGCGAAAGGGGATAAGAGCGGGGGATTCAAAGAAGTTTTCCCGATTTTACGGGAATTCCCACAAGTGACGATGACGCTTATTATGACGCTCATCCCTTTACTCTTTTTAGGGTCCTTTAACTTGATTGTCATTCAATTAAGTCAAATTCAAGATTCTACGTCTATTAAAGGAATCGTCTATGCGATTGAAGGGATTTCCTTCATGATCGGGACAGTCGTCATTAAGCGAATTACGTTGCACGTTCGAACGAAGACGATTTTGTTTACGTTCGCGTGGATCGTCGGCTTAGCGGAGCTGTTTTTATACGTTCCGACGAATGTGCCACTCGTTTTGCTCGCATTTGCTTTGCTTGGATTTTCACTCGGTTGTTTCTTCCCGACTGCGATGCTCGTGTTCCAGCAGCAAATGCCACGCGCTTACCACGGACGCTTTTTCGCTTTCCGTAACATGTTAGAGCGCGTCATGTTCCAAGTCGTTTTACTATCGTCTGGTGCTTTACTCGACTGGATTGGCTTACAATGGATGGCGGTCATCTTTGCGCTCGTCAGCGTATCCCTCACGACGTTTTTCTGGCTTCAAACGAAACGAAAAAATTTGCAATTTGATTAAAAAAACATCCCCTCGATCACGAAGATCAGGGGATGTTTTTTATTGTTCCAGCAAGGCACGGTCGTAAATGCTATAATCGCTGCGGTAAATAAAGAGTAGTTTTCCATCGATTAAAAGAGCGGTCGATTTTTCGATTTCAGTCTCTTTAAAAACCACTTTATTCCCAGCGAATGTCGCGATTGGTTTCCCGCTTTGTGAACGGATTAACACGACTTTATCCATCCCTTGGAAACGGTTTTTCATGTCGTTTATGAATTTGTTGACGAAAGGTACGGTACGATTCGTACTATCGATCGTGACGGTTTCGCTATATTCGTCTAAAATATTGTCGAGTCCTTCTTCGTAAGCAATTAAGCTAGAGCCAACGTGAATCGCTTCGTGGCCACCGACTGTAATTTTTAACACTTGAGATTTTTTAATTTCATCTCCATCTTCATTGTATAATGAAAACTGTTTATCGGCATCGATCGCTACAGATTTGCCGACCATTTTATCCAATGCTTGCCCGTCATCATCGTACGTTTGAAGTGTCGTTTCAATTCCTGTAAACTTCTCTTGAACAGATTTACCGAAAAACGATAAATTTTTAAAGTTCAAGACGAGCACAAGAAGAAGGACGAGCAATACTACGGACAAAATGATAATCGTCCAACGTTTAAATTTGTTTGAAAAGCTTGTCGTTTCACTCATACTGTGTCTCCTCACTCTTTGATTAGTCGATTCACTTCATTTTACCATATTCTTTGAAATAACAGGAAATATCGAAAGGAGAAAGTTATATGGCAGAAGAGAAGCGGGGCGTTATGTGCTTTACGGTCGGTTCTATCAACTATTCTTTAGAAACGGAGTCGTCCGATCGAGACGAACTTCACTTTGTACTCCCTTCATCACTCCGACATGTGATGCTAGGAAATATTTGTAAGACAACTCAAACAATCGATGAAGAGGCAAAAGTCGATCGGTTGGAAGTCGATGTGCGCAGTATGATGCAGTGGATTAAAAAGCCAAATATGAGCAATTCATCGTTTCTTTGGGCGAAAGAAGTGCGTTATACGAAAGAATTTCAATCGTTTTACGATGAATTGGATGCGTCAGTCCCGTTTATTTTGTATGAAAATCGCAAAAACTTGCTGTATAGTACGCTCGGGATGCTTACGAAATCAATCGATCGCATTCAGAAAGAAAAAGATGCGAAAGCGCTCGTGAATTTTTACTTATATGCGCTGCATACGCAATTTGTTTGTCAATATGGAGAGCGGGTCGATATAGGAGAGCTAAAAGCGTACTTTCAAGGGAATCATCCGTTGAAGCAGGATGGTCGATTACATGAGATGTTACGGCAGTTTAAACGAGATCATACAGAGAAAGCGTTTAATGAGTTATTGCGGAAAGTTTTCGAGTTGCAACGAGCATTGCAATATGAGTTAAACGTAATGGAATATGAAAAATGTGATCAATTGGATGAGTGGATGAATCATTTAGAAAATCTTTTAGCACAAGCCATTTGGCAATGGACGAAAAAAATATAACGTATCTCATGAAATTTTGATTTTATCTCAATATTACTTGTATACTTATATATGAGATATAACTTCCTATAAGTTATATTATGTAAACTAAAATAAAAATCGTCAATATAACAATCAATATGTTCTACTTTCCTATTTTGAAATAACACTTACACCGTTCTGCTGTCCGATTTTACCATTGCATGTTTCGGACGTTTCACCCTCGCAGCAAGCTCATCATTTATCCGGTCACATCGTGATGATTATTTTATTAATTGCAAAACTTTTAATTAACCAATCAAATTTTATGTCATTTATTTTGTAAAAGATCTCTTTTTCCTTTAAGTAATATACATCGTTATACAATAAATGAAAGTCTCACCCTCGGGAAAAATGATAATTTGAGAATAAAAATACTTTAATTTGTATTTTTAAAAGAAAAAGCGATTTTTTCGCATGTGTTATACTATGTTCACGTTATGAAAGGAGTTTTCGCATGTCTTTCGTGTATGACTTGTTTTTATGGATCGTTTTAGTAAGTGTTTATCTTTATATTCGCTCTGCCTTTCCTTCGTTTAAAGGAAAACGTGGGATTCCTTTTCTTCTGCTGATCCTCGCTTTCGCAGTTTTGATTGGGCTTGGACAAAGTGAAACGATTCGGATCACTTACGGGTATGCTGTGAGTCGTATCGTATTTATCGTTTTATTATTCATTTATAGTATTGTGGAATGGTTTATTTATCGCAATCATGAAAAGAAAAAAGCGGTGAAACGTCGTCAAATGAAACAACGTCACCGCTTACCTTCTTCACGTAAATAAAATATTCATTTTAGCTTCTCCGTGTGCTCGGCCCATTTGATACGTTTTGTTCATTTGGCCAGCGTCTTTTTCGAAGCTGTTGAGCGCATATTCTGGACGGAAGACGACCGCTTCTCCTGAACGTTCTAACTGTTCGATTCGCTCTATTGTCGCATTGTAACGCTCCGCGCGAACTGTCAGCAACTTAGCGATGTTCGGATACTTGTTACGCAACATGTACGTTCCGAATTTCGCTTGTCGATCAAACGTTTTTCGGTACCCTTTTGGCCGCGTTAAAACGATGACATGTTTATTGAATCCTTTGTCTATCGCGCGCTGCAACGGAATCGGATTAGCTAATCCTCCATCAAAGTATCCTTCTTCCTGCACTTGAATTTCAGGAAAAACAAGCGGAATCGCGCATGTCGCTTGCAACATATCGCATGTCCGGTTCATCTCAAGTGCATTCGCATAATGAATGTCCCCTGTCTCTGCATGAGTTAAGCCGAACTCTAACTCTCCTTCATATGTATAGAACGCTTCCCAATCGAATGGATCTGCTACGTTTGGAATGTAATTGTAGGCAAAGTCGAGACCGAAATAGCTGCGTTCCTTTAAGAAGTTACGCCAGCCCATGTAACGCGTATCATGACGGTAATTTCGAAAGACGCGCAACGTTCGCTCAGGCTGACGAGAAGCGAAAGAACAAGCCGCTAGCGCCCCGGCTGAGATTCCTACCGTATACGGAAATCGAATGCCATGTGCTAAAAAAGTATCTAAAATGCCTGCTGTGTAGATGGAGCGAAATGTGCCTCCTTCTAATATTAAACTTGCATTCATTCAAATACCTCCTTTCTTTGAGTAGTATACAGGAAATTGAGGTGCATTTTCTTAAAAAAGCCTCTTTTTCAAGCGAAATTTGTTACACTAAGAGAGGTATATCGAGAAAGGGTGAGGCGAAATCGGAATTTTAATAGACGTAACGATTGTTGGACTTTTCATCTATTTATTAGTGAGTTCAAAAGATACGTTCCAGCACGATTGGATGACGAAACTTATGTACTTTTGGCTCTTCTTATATGTGATTGTGATCGGATTTGAATGGCTAAGTCCTTATAAAGGAACATTCATACTACAAGCACTAAATATCGTCTTTTTAACAGGTGCCCTCGTCCTCTTTTTGCTCAATATGAAACCGAGAAAGGAAAAGTAATATGCAAAATGTCTTTGCTATTTTTGATGTCGTTTTATTTGTGACGATGATCGTTTTATTGTTGTTATTAATGCGTACTCCCCGCTCTAAACCTTTAAACGAAGAGCTACCGATTCAATTATTTATATTCGGAATCCTAGCATTAACGATTTTCCGTACGTTCACACCATTTGGAGATCATATTATTTTAAGTGTCGCGAACAGTTTATTTTTATGCTTTATCGTCATTCAATTATTTATGGCTTATGTGAAAAACAAGAAATAGCTCAATTTGCCAGACCAATTATCAATATTCGACAAAACCTCTTCAAATAGTGTAAAATTATGTATACTATTTATAGTACAGAAAGGGGTGAAAGCATGTCTGCTGTTACGTTGGAACAATTGATGGCTGTGATGATCGATATGCAAAAAGAAATCAGTTCGTTACGTAAAGAGATGCATCAAGAGATTGGTGCATTACGCACTGAGATGGGCTCATTGCGTGAAGAGATGCACCAAGAGATCGGTTCGTTACGTGAAGAGATGCACCAAGAGATCGGTTCGTTACGTGAAGAGATGCACCAAGAGATCGGTTCGTTACGTAAAGAGATGCACCAAGAGATCGGTTCGTTACGTAAAGAGATGCACCAAGAGATTGGTTCGTTACGCGAAGAAATGGCGGCGCAATACGAGGAACTCCATCGTAAAATCGATATTACGATGGAAGAAGTCGCTTCTATTCGTGAAGAGATGGTCACGAAAACGTGGTGGGAAGAAGAACGTCATAATGATTTCCGTCGGGAAGTCCGTTCTAAATTCCGCTTGTTGTCTGACCGCTCCATTACACAAGAAGCTTCTATCGAAGAGGCGCATGCTCGCATCGATCGTTTAATTGAGGAACAAGCATCATCGTAAAAAGATGACATAATAAAAACAGTTCTACTCGACTTAAGAGGAACTGTTTTTATTTTATTTTTATTAAGTTAACATAATATAATTACCGTTAACTTAATTGTTTTGCGATCGCTCGCTCAATCCATTCGTTCATCGTTTCACCATTTTGACGTGCACGAGTTTTCACTTCTTCAATCATCGCTTCATCAAGCAATAAACTCGTTTGTCGTTTCGTTCCTTTTGCGTGCCACACGTTCTCTTCAATCACAAACTGCCCAGATTGCAGTCCGTCCTGTAGCGCTTTGATGATTGAATGATTTGCTGTTTCACGCAATGTGACGACACCCGTTTTAATATGAACGGTTAATGTATCGAGATTTCTACTTACTTTACAATTTTCGACGCCGAAGTTTGTATAAATCCAATCGATCGTTTCCCACGTATTGGACTGCTGCATCGATAATGTGAACGTAATAGTGTCCGCTGCACGCATCACTTCACGATGAATCGGATAACATAGTTTCCAATTCGATTGCAAAGGCATCCAAATGGACCCATGCATATAAGCGCCCCACTCTTTTTTCTCTTCATGCCATACGACACGTAACGTTTGCCCCTCGCTCACTTCCATCTTTTGATACAATGCGACATCGTGCGTCGAATCATAAAACAAAGGCTCCGCTCCGATGCTCTCGATATGTTGTGTAATTTGTTCGCATTCTGTTTTAGACAAGTCGTACAAATCGCGTTTTCCTTGTTTTCTTTTTCGTGGTTGCAATTGCAGTTCACGTATCGCTTCATAAACGAAGTGAGGGGGTATGTTGAACTGTTTCGCTAGTTCATGCGGGGTTTTCCCTTTTTTAATGGATGCGCTTCGTTCCTCGATTAATTGTTGGACAGATTGTTGTGTAATTCGTTTTTCTCCAAATAGCCGGTGTGGATCGGGAATGTCTTCTAACTTCCCTTCTCTCACATACTTATAAATCGTCGGTTTTGATAACCCAATCTGTTCGGCCGCTTCTTGCACAGTTACCCAGTTTTTCAATTGTATCATCCTTTTAAAATACACATATTTTAAGTATTTAATAATTATCATATGATTTATTTTAAATAGTATACCATACATAAACAAAGGGTACATTTGTTTAGGTAAATTATTTCATTTAAAAATACATATATATTAAATAAATATAATAAAAAACACACTATCTCAAAAGATACTGTGTTTAAAAGGTTAACGGTAAGAACCGTATGCATTCGACCTGAAACCGTATGTGAACTTTCGACATATCCATTCGAGTGGCCCGATGCGGAATTTTTTGAAGTAAAGCACACTCCATCCGTGTTTATTGCACATCGAGCGACTCGTCTATTGAAATTCAATAGGAAATGTAAAAATTTCTGGTGCTTCTGGACAATAATGAACGAGCGCGACATAGTACGGTGCTGTCATTTTGTCATATTCTTCTCCTGTCAACATAATGTCACGCGTCACTTCTGCATCTGCATTTTGAATCGACAATGTGATCGTTGCGAGTTGGTGTTCATACGGAGATAACGTTTGATCTCCGTGCAAACGAATCGATTGAATAAGGGCGGTCGAGGGTTCGTGATGCGCTTCCCACTTTGTGCGCTCTAATGGCGACAAATGCGCACACTCATAGTCGATGCGACTTTTCTCGACAATCGCTTCATTTTCTTCGTTTTGTTCGGCAGGATGCACATGCTTCGGTGCATATGGATCGAACCAAATCGGAATCCACGCTTCATCTTGCCGGTCCGAGAACGAAAAAAATCCTGTATACGAAGATGGAATCCATCGCCCTTCATAAAGCACGAGTACGTGAACGATCATTTCATCTAAGTATCGTTTTGACAAGCCGGTCGGTTCGTACTTTACAACACGAGCAGCGGTTACCTCTCCAGTTCTCGTTACTTGTTGTTTCGTCTTCCATTGTTTACTTTGCTTGCGAAAAATCACATATACGGTCAAAATGACGATAATCACACTAAATAGCAATGCCCCTTTTGATAACCATTCCATCCATCTCTTCCTCTCCGATTTTTTTAGTTTTGTTTATGACGAAAATTTTCAAGGAGATTCCCTTCCATCCCCTATTTCAGTCATTCATACGTATACGATGCATTTGGAGAAAAGTTCCATGAAGTCGGATAAACTTCCCTTATGGTACACTAACGATAAGAGATAACGTAACTGTTAAAAAATCGTCAAAGTACACATGAAATATGACAAAAGGAGGGTGCTAGATGGAACTCGTTCAACAACCGATCGGACAAATCGTCAAACGAGACCCCGAGACGATGCGCATGCTTGAACGCAAATACGATGAAGCGGAACGGCAAGGAATGGATGCTTTTCACCATTTTAATGATTTGGAAATGGTCCATTGGTTTTTATATGCACCGAAACATTTAAACCGCGCTCATGACCGTTCAGCACGGACGATTCGAGAGTATGAACTCGAACTGAAACAACTGATCACTTATTTATTGCAGTACGGAGAAGAGATAGGACTCGACGTGACGTGGGAGCAACAATCGCTTTGGAAGTCGCTCGATAAACGTCACATTCGTCGTTACCAACAATGGCTCGCAACGGACAGTCCGTACGTATTGCAGCGCGGGGCTTATTCATCAGCGACATTGGAGCGAAAAACGAGTATTTTATCGGCGTTTTTCCGTTTTTTATATGAGAGTGATTACATCACACGACCGATTGGCGACGGTTTACGAATCGCTACCGTTCAAAAAGACGAACGTCCGAACCGCGATCTCGGGGTGCATGATGTGAAGCGCCTCCTCACCTACTTCAAACAACAGCAACATCCGATCATGTTTGCGATCATTCAAATTTTAACGACGACTGGCTTGCGAAATGAAGAATTTTGTTCGTTAACGGTCGAACAGTTAAAAGAAGACCGCATCCGAGGAGGTCATTACTTACACGTCATCGGAAAAGGGAATAAACGTCGGATGATCCCGCTCCGCCCCGACACGTTACGAGCGATTCAACTATTTCGAGAAACACGTCATGCGTCAGATGAGGAGATAGCACCGCTCTTTACGACATCGCGCGGCTCTGCATACACGCCTTCTTATTTTGCGCAATACGTCAAAAAAGAACTGAGCCGAGTGCCAGATTCTTACTTACCGCAAGACGTCATCGTCACCCCTCACGTCTTCCGTCACGCCTTCGCTATTATTTCGAAACAAAATGGTGCGGACATCTACGACATTATGCGCTCGCTCGGGCATGAAAAGATTGAAACGACGATGATTTATTTGGAAAAACTATTTGAAAAAGAACGTCATACGATTCATCAATGGGATGAAACTTTTGAATTTTAAACATAAAAAATCCTTCCTTTCTTTACCTATCATACGTAAAGAAAGGAAGGATTTTATTTCGCTGTAAATGGTTGAACATGCATGACATCGGCAGTCGCGATATAAGGTGTAACGCCTTGTACGGTAGGTTCTCCCCAATCGGGATGATTCCTGAGCCAGTCAAAGTCAAAAATACGTTCCCAGCTTTGTCGTTTCTCGCATTCCGTCCATTTTGTCACATGTTCACGCGCGTCTACACTTTCTTGTAGAAAATCATTCATTAAAACGATATGCCACGCTTGAAAATCGGAAAACAAAATTTTATTCGCTTCTAACTCGACTTTCAGCAACACGCCGCGTGTTCCTCTTTCTAAATGGCCGCTTCTTCTAAGGTCAGGCCGTTCTGTCCATAGCCAAACCGGCTGTTGTTCTTCGGTCATCGGTAAAGAAAGGCGACGGTAGATTTGCTCTTTCATCCAGTTATACGGAGCGAGGAACTCCGGCCATACTGCGCCTCGTTCCCCGATCAATACTCCTTTTTGTAAAGCGAGTGTCCACTTTTGTTCCGTTTGAATCGTCCAATAAATCGGCATCGGTCTCCTCCTAATGCATCGGGAAGAAAATGAGTTGGATCGTAAACAATATGCCGAAGACGACGATGATCGGGTGAACCTCTTTTCCTTTACCTGATACAAATTTCAATAATGGATACATGATGAAGCCCATCGCAATCCCTGTCGCAATGCTCGACGTAAGCGGCATCGTTAAAATGACCGCAAATGTCGGGAATGCTTCGTCAAATGTATCCCATTTCACTTTCGCTAAGCCGTTCATCATATAGCTTCCGACGATAATGAGCGCAGGTGCTGTAATGGCCGGAACGCTTGAAATCGCTTGAACGAGCGGTGAGAAAAATAGAGCGACTAAAAATAATACAGCGACGACGAGGGACGTTAATCCTGTTCGCCCACCTGCTGCGACACCCGCAGAAGATTCGACATACGCACTAGACGGTGTCGACCCGAGAGAAGCACCGACTGTAGAAGCGATCGCATCTGCTGTTAATGCGACATTCGCTCTCGGCAATGTGCCATTTTTCATTAAGCCTGCTTGTTCCGCTACGCCGATCATCGTTCCCGTCGTGTCAAAAATCGTCACGAGTAAAAATGCGAAGACGACGGCATATAAACCGTGTGTAAACACTCCGCCTAAATCAAAATCGAAAAAGACGGGAGCGGGTGGTAAGGAAGCGATTTTCTCAATGTGCAACATATCGAGGAAATACGCTAAAATCGCCGTAATGAACATCCCGAGAAACAGTCCGCCGTGCACTTTTCGTGCGACGAGAATGAGTGTTACGATAATGCCAAATACGGCGAGAGCTGTTTCAGGAGCGGTCACATCTCCGAATGCAACAAACGTACCTTCTGCCGGTACGACAATCCCTGACATACGAAGTCCTAAAAAGGCAACGAATAATCCGATACCCGCCGTAATGCCGACTTTTAGTGGTTCCGGAATCGATTCAATGAGCAACTCACGAAACTTCGTAAATGCGAGCAATACGAATAAAATACTTGCGAAAAATACCGCTCCGAGCACCGTTTGGTAACTGACGCCTTGCGTAGCGACAACACTCGCAAAATAGGCGTTCATACCCATACCTGGTGCGATCGCAATCGGATAATTCGCAAACAATGCCATAATTAAAGTTCCGACGACCGCTGATGCGATTGTTGCGATAAACACTTGATCAAAAGGTACCCCTGCATCCGATAAGATAAACGGGTTGACGATAATGATGTACGCCATCGTCACAAACGTTGTTAAACCTGCGATGACTTCCGTTTTCACATCGGTCTTCATCGCCTGCAAATTAAAAAATTGTTTCATTTTATACGCCTCTTTTTCTTTAACGGATTTCCGAAAGAAGTCCCCCATCCTCAAGGAGTGTGAAGGTGCGAATAGCACCAATGAGTAGGTGGGAGATGAATTTCGGTTGGCTTTAGCCAAAGAATTTGGTAAAATATAGACATAATGTTCTTTGACAACTGGATATATGGAGTTGCATACGGAAATAAGAGCGAAAACCAAGCCCCTCGTATGCGTAAAATATCCAAGGTACTAAAAACATTGCGTATCAGTAGGGTTGGAATGCCCCGAATTCACGCTCGTGGAGAACACATAAGACTTGCTTGCAAGCTATGTTCGTGGAAGCGAGAAGCCCCCACTTCAAACGAAGTTAAGTGGTGGGTAGTTCACGAGTATCAAACGTTACTATTCTATCGGAAAAAGCGACTTCTTTCAAATGCAAAAAGACAACCTGCCTTAAGATGCGGTTGCCTTTTTTCGTTCTTCTTTATATTGTGTGCGTACTTCTTTGCACATCGTAATAAAAAATGCATAAAATACGATACTGAGTAAAATGATTTTTAACGTTTCACCAGGGTTATAAAAAGCGACATTGACACAATGAACGATAAGCGCCATAAATAAAAAGATAGGCAATACCGTTCCCCAAAGCTTAGAAGGTTGTCGCAACAAAATATATTGAATGATTAAAATACAAGATGTCAATAAAACAATATGCATCGCTAATTTCCCCCCTTTATTTCTTTTAGTATACATGGAAAAGATTGTCGAAAGGTAAAGTGAACCTTAATGCTACCTTAAATTTCGAAAAATGTGAAAAATCTTAAACAATCTTCAGAAATTCTTCAGATTTCCGTCTATTTTTTCACGTATACTTACAAGTAAAGGAGAGATCGTATGAATTATTTAAAAATAGGGTTACTCGCCCTTCTACTAAGCATATCGGGTTGCCAATCGAGTGCGCCAACCGAATTCGAACAACTAAAACCGTATTATGCAAGTTACGTCGGCGATAACTCAGCGATGGGGGCAATCGTTCATTTAACTCCAGGGTCCGATTATTTCAAACAGATGGCGTTAACAGAGACGAGCATTACATTATCTTACGAAGCTCCTCCGATTACGTCTAAAGAACAACAAGAGGCCTACAATCGTTGGAAACCGGAGCGGGCGTTCGCGTACAATGCCGCGGTGTTCTTTTTACTCGTCCAAAACTTAGAAACGATTACATTTGAATGGACGAACGATCTTGGAATGAAGGATACATATGTCGAGTCGAAAGAAGCATTTTTTGAAGCGTATCCGGAATTACATAAATTAGCATCAGAACGCTTAATGGAGCAATATCTCGAAAAAGCCCATGCATTATTTCGTACGTCGTAATGGACATTTTTGAAAATGTTCGCTATAGTGAGCATATATTATGAAAGTCAGGGGTGAAGTGTGCAGATGATTCAGTAATCTTTTACGTCATATTTTTTGCGTAAGGGATTCGTCTGCACTTTTTTACCATCATCTTCTTTTGAAGTCGATGTTTTTAAGCGTGACGAATCCTTCTAAACTATTCCGTTTAGAAGGATTTTTTTCGTGTCCTTTTAAACGATTCAAAAAGGAGTTTTTTATATGTTACAATTACCGGCTCAAACGATTCAAATTCATGAAAATCAAAGCATTCAACACGACTTACTCACCATCGAAGCAGGGCAAGCAATCGGATTGATCGGAGCGAACGGCAGTGGGAAGACGAGCTTTTTACATGCGATGTACCAAAGCGCTCCAAGTGACGTTGTGATAGAATTTGTACGGTTTGACCTCCCTCCTCCCCGCCTTGCTTCTCATCTAAAAAAGCAAGTGATGGAAAGATGGAATTTACCGAAACGCGCTTATACAACGTATAGCGGTGGTGAACAATTGCGTTATCAAATCGGCGCTGCATTAATGAAAGAATCCGATCTTTATTTATTGGATGAACCGACGAATCATTTAGATGAAGAAGCGGTTGAATGGCTAATTGAAATGATTCAACAATCTCGGGCCGCTTGGATTATCGTCTCTCACGATCGTCATTTTTTAGATCATATTGCAACGCACATATGGGCGATTGAAGACGAGCACATTCACACGTTCAGAGGAAATTATACCGCCTATGAACAAGAGCGTGAACGAAAAAGACAGCAACAACAAAAGCGTTTCGAAGAACAACAACAAATGATTCAAGATACAGAACGCAAAATGAAAGCTCTTCACGATTGGTCGGAGCATATCCATCGTGAGTCTACCGCTTCTCATCATCCGAAACAGATGGGAGCGAAAGAGTATTACCGAACGAAAGCAAAGCGAGCTGACCGGCAAGTGAAATCAAAAGAGAAACAGTTACAACGCTTGCGAATAGAAGAACCGATCGAGCGTCCTTCCCCTAACCGAACGATTCAATTTGAAATAGAAGATAGTGCGCAACGAGGAATGCAAGTCGGTTATATGCGAGATGTGACACTTGAACGAAGCGGCATTCAAGTTTTACAAAATATTCATTTTCAATTGACACGAGGAGAGAAAGTAGCACTCGTTGGGCCGAATGGGAGCGGAAAATCAACATTACTTCTTGCTCTATTAGGCGAGCTCCCCATCAGCTCGGGCACATTATGGATGTCCCCTCATTTGAAAATCGGCTATTTGGCCCAATCGATCACTTTCGAAGACGAACAACTACGGGTTAGTGATTTATTAGAGGGTTCTGCTCATTTAATGGTCAAACGACAACAACAACTTTTCCATCTCGGTTTCGCACCAGAACGCTGGACGAGTATGCTTAAAGATTTAAGTATGGGCGAACGTTTAAAAGTGAAATTGTTACAATGGATGTCAGAAGGTTGTCATTTACTTCTTTTAGACGAACCGACGAATCATTTAGACCTCCCTTCTAAAATTCAACTAGAACATGCACTCATACAATACAACGGCACCGTCGTGTTCACTTCACATGATGCGACGTTTCGAGAACATGTGGCGACGCGGACATTTGATATGCAAAACGATCAACGACCGAAAAGTCCAAATACGGCAATACGCGATACATTAATGAACTTGGAGAACGAACAAATCATACTCATTCATCAATTAACGGAAGCCAAAATAGGAAGTGAAGATTATCAACAATTGGATGCTCAATTTCAACATATTCAAAAGAAAATTCAAACATTACGTATGAAACTGAAATGATTTGCGTATTTCGTATATGTTGAAAATAGCGTTCGTTATAAAATATTGATATACTAAACGATAAGAAATGGGGGTTTTGCTCATGTTTGAAACAACGATGTATACAGGAGATCGCGCGCAAGATTATGCGACGGTCCGCTCACAGCTTATGGCACTCATTGACGGTGAAACGGATATCGTGGCGAATTTGGCGAATGCTTCTGCATTATTAAATCATTACTTACAAAATATTAATTGGGTCGGCTTTTATTTATGGAAAGAAGATGAACTCGTACTCGGTCCTTTCCAAGGGCTCCCTGCTTGTATTCGCATCCCTGCTGGAAAAGGTGTGTGCGGTACGAGTATCGAGGAAGAACGCACATTGCGTGTTGCCGATGTTGAACAGTTTCCAGGACATATTGCATGCGACGCAGCGAGTCAATCGGAAATTGTCATTCCGATGATCGTCAATGGCGAAAAGTTCGGCGTACTCGATATCGATAGCCCGGTTAAAAATCGCTTCGATGAAGTCGATGAACGCGAACTCGAACAGTTTGTAACCATTTTAACGACGCGCTTTGCCCAAATCATATAATAAAACACGGCGCTTAGAAAGCACTTTCGAAGTCGTACTCTTGTAAAAAGTACTGACATCGGAAGTGTTTTTGTGTGGATAAAAATGTTTATACGAGCGAAATGAAATGGGCGGTAGTGAAAGCTAAGGAAAATGTTCATACATTTTGTCGCCTACTTCAATTATGATAATGAAGAGCTTATCCAAAAAATTAGGCTACTTTACACTTTTAGATTTCAGTGTGAAGCAGCCTAATAAAGGTATTTTATAGTCCTCTTAAATTCTACTAAGTGTCGTTAACCACTGTTTCGCCGCTTCTAATTCAGTGTACGTGATCTGATGTCCGTTTGATTCAATATGTGCTTTGACATTGGCATGCGCGGAGCGGTACATGTCGAGTAATTGTTCGGTTTCTTCGTAAGGGACGAGCGGATCGTGAATGCCTGCTGAGATGAAGATATTCGTTTCATCGAGTGATGCAACGTTATGTCGTCTTGTCGGAACCATCGGGTGCAGTAAGATGCCTCCTTTTACTGCATTCGGAAATTGTAATAAATAGTTCGCCGCAAAGTTTGCACCGTTAGAATAGCCGATAAATACGATATCTTGTAAAGAAAATGTATACTCATTCGCCCAATGAGTTAATGTTTCGTGAAATTGAGCCGTTCTTGCGATTAAGTCGTCTTCATCGAGCACCCCTTCCCGCAATCGTTTGAAAAAGCGTAACGCCCCATTTTCATTCACTTCGCCTCGCACACTTAATACATTCCACTCATCCGTCAGATGCTTAGCGATCGGCAACATACTTTGTTCATTACCACCTGTGCCGTGCAGTAAGACGAGTGTTCCTTTCGCTCGTTCGACAGACGTATAAATATGTTCCATCTTATCACTCACCTCTTTTTGTATGGAGCGGTTTTAAGTTCGCTTCAATGATGGCGCGGTCGTTTTCTAAAAATGGTGGAAGCGATAATGCTTCACCGAGTGTATCTTCGGGTTCATCGATCGCAAAACCTGGACCGTCAGAAGCGATTTCAATCGTCAATCCATTCGGATCTTGCATGTAAATCGATTTGAAATAGAAGCGGTCGACGAATCCTGAATTGCGTACTCCAAATTGCTCGAGTCGTTCAATCCATGCATAAATATCTTCTTCTGTCGAAACGCGTAAAGCGATATGGTGAACGCTACCACGCCCTGCCCGTTCTACTGGTAAGTCTTCCCGGTGTTCTACATGGATTTCAGCCCCTGAGCCGCCTTCTCCTGTTTCATATACTTTGTAGCTCGTACCATCCGCTTCATACGTTCCCGCTTCACGGAAATGTAAAACGGTTGTCAGTAAGGCATCCGTCGCTTTCGCATTCGCTACTGTAAAATAAGAAGGTCCTAATCCATAAATCGCAAAAGATTCTGGAATATCAGCCACTTTCCATGGAATACCTCCTGCGACTCCTTCGTCATGTTCATCGGATACGAGCATAAGTCGTTGTTTTTCCGGATCGCGGAAGCGTAAAGTTTGGCGTCCTGCTCGTTCTGTAATGTCTTCATGCGCCACATCGAATTGTTCAAAACGCTCTTTCCAAAAATGCAACGCTTCATCTGTCAGCACACGGAAAGAAGTTGTCGAAATGCTATTCGTTCCTTCATGTGTTTGCCCGACGACTGGGATTTCAAAGAAAGTCATTTCTGTTCCTGGTGAACCTTCTCCGTCCGCGTAAAATAAATGATACATCGACGGTGAATCTTGATTGACCGTTTTTTTCACGAGACGGAATCCGAGGACGTTCGTATAAAAATCAAGATTTTGTTGGGCGCTTTTCGTAATTGCTGAAACGTGATGTAATCCTGTAAATTGTAACATTATACATGCACTCCTTTTGTATTTTGGATAAATTGAATGAATTGCTGTACGTAGCGGTCGACGTAACGGAATGTGTTCGGTTGTTCCGCAACTGCGCATAATTCATGAACCCGTGAGACGTGTAATTTTTCATGTGGTAAAACATCAGCACGCATCGCTTCTAACACTTGTCGTAAGTGAATTTGTGCGAATGCTGTTCCCATTCCCCCAGGGGTCGCGCCGATAATGCCGACTTGTTTATTGTGAAAAACGGAATTTGTCACCGGACGTGATCCCCAGTCGAGTGCATTTTTCAACACACCCGGTATGCTACCATTATATTCTGGCGTTAAAATAATGAGCCCATCCATTCGTTCTACTGCTGTTTTAAACTGTTGAACAGCTTGCGGGTCCCCATTTGTTTCTAAATCTTCGTTGAAGAAAGGTAATTCCCCAATTGAAATCCGTTCAAACGTGACGTCAGAAAAAGCTTGTGTAATATGTGATGCAAGTTTCATATTGTATGATTGCTCTCGTAAACTACCGATAATTAATCCGATATTCATGTGATCGTCTCCTCTGTTTTGAAGTTAATTGTAGTATCGCACATAATTATCTTGAATTCAAGATATATGTTTCAAATAAAAAACCTCTCGAAGTTTTATGTACTTCAAGAGGTGGATATCATAATAAATAACTCATCGTTAATTCATCGACATACAATTCATTAATACGAAGAGAATCACGCTTGACGCCTTCTTTTTCAAATCCGCATTTTTCATATAATCGAATCGCTTGTTCATTAATTGTAAGAACCGTTAATTCGAGTCTGCGGAGAGGTGAATGTTTCGCCCAGTCAATCACATATTCAAGAAATTCTGTTCCGATCCCTTGACCACGTACTCGCTCATGCATGCCCATCACGAGATGTGCACGGTGACGAATTCTTTCAGGTTGCTCCCCTTTAATAAATATGTAGCCCGCAATCCCTTCTTCATCTTCCGCCACGAAAAAACCAGAGCGTGCTGTATCTTCTTGTTCAATCGATTGCGCAAATGTTGCTTCTTCCATCTCTCTCTCTCCAGGACTCCATAACATCGTTCCTGCTTGCTCTGCATTTTCCATTACAGCAATAATTCCTGCTGCGTCTGCTTTTGTCGCTTTACGATATTGCATATGTCACAACTCCTTTCACCTCTTACGTCATTCTTTATTAGTATACAACGACTTCACATTCTCTGCCAATAAATGATGATAACAAAAACAGACTAAGATTAGTAGTACAAACCAAGGCCATGGTTTGTGCTACTATTTTTTTATAGTAGAAGTGAAGGAAAGTCGACTAGTCTCTGGGACCATTTGAGAGTCCGTATTAAAAACCGGCTAACTTCACACCCTTATATGAATCAGTTTAGTCTGTTGGGTCCAAAGAGATCGCGTATAAGAAAGTGGAATCGATAAGGTACTGTGAAGACTTCTATGACTAGCTAAAAAGGAGATGGAAATGATGAAACATGTCATTGCGTTAGATGTGAGTAAGGATAAGAGTTCAATCGTTATTTATGATCGCTATCGACAATGTGAATATGAAGGTGAACTAAATCATACGCGAATAGATTTTGAACGATTACACGAGCGTATCGAAGAAGTAACGAAGCTTGATGGACAAGCCCCTGAAATTGTCTTTGAGGCAACAGGTGTCTATTCCAAATCAGTAGAAGCGTTTTTCAAAAATCATGGCTATGCATATAGTCGCATGAATCCGCTTGAAGCGAACCTACAAATGGCGAAAATGCGACGTCATAAAACGGACTGTAGTGACGCACATGAACTAGCGAAAACGCACTTTAAAATGGAGCGTGAAGCGACTTACGTTCAAGATGACTATTATGAACAGATGCGTGCACTCACGCGTTATTACGACGAGGTAGATGAAGAAATGATTGGACTCAAAAGCCGAATGCATGCGATTTTACATATGAGTTTTCCAGAGCTTGAAAAACTAATTACGCCAAGTTCGGCTTTATTTTTAAATATCGTACAGCTTTACCCACATCCTGCACTTGTATTATCGCATTCAAAAACAGTCATTAAAAATCGTTTGAAAGCGAATACGAAAAAGAACCTTTCACTTAATCGGGCGGAGAAAAAGGCGATTGAACTAATAGAAGCAGCTCAAAACAGTTATCCCGCAATTAAGCCGACAGATGTTCGATGTGACCAAGTAAGAGATTACGCATCTCGTATTGGAGAATTAAAGGAAAAGAAAGAAGCACTCGTCCAACAGATGGTAGTACTATCCAAAGAACGCCAAGAATATACCGTATTACGTTCCATTCCTGGTGTTGGCGATTCAACAGCTTGTCGTCTAATTGGGGAAATCGGGGATATTCGCCGTTTCCGAAATGCGAAACAACTAAACGCTTATGCAGGGATTGATATCATGCGTTATCAATCCGGTAATACCCAGTATCGTGACCGCATCAATAAACGTGGCAATAAACATTTGCGAAAAATTCTATATTTCATGATTCAAGGGATGCTTATGTTAAAGGAGAAGCCAAATCATTTTGTGGATTACTATTATAAATTAAAAACGCAACCTCAGAGAAAGCCTCATAAGGTTGCGATCATCGCCTGCGTCAATAAATTTCTGAAAGTGACATTTCAGTTACTGACAAGAGGCATCCTATACGATTATGAGTCCGCACTACCAGCTCAGAATTCGTAATAAAATGTAACTCAACTATACCATATAGACCTTTCGAAAAAAATAAAAATCGTTAGGTCTTTTTGGCTTGTGAAAATTTAGTTTTGTGGGGGAGGGGTACCCCTCCCCCACAAAACTAAATCATAAAAACAAAAGAAATTAATTAAATACACTTGACTAATCGTAAGAAAGAGACTAGCCTCAACTAGTCCCTCTCTTTTAAATTTCACATGTTGGATCGATAATTTCGATAAAGTTTTGAAGTTGTTGCATCGTACGTGCATATGTCGCTTCATCGACGATCGGTTGCTCTGGTTGTTCACGGTCGATATATGAATCGACGTAGTAAATGCCACGCACAGGCGAGCCTTGAACGATTGAAATTAAAGGCTTCAATGCGTATTCTAAAGCGAGTAAGTGATAATGGCTACCACCTGTCATAAATGGCAATACTGTCTTCCCTGCCAACAACTGCTGGGGGAGCACGTCGATAAAGGCTTTAAATACACCTGGATAAGATGCTTTATAAACCGGTGTTCCAATGACGACACCGTCTGCTGCTTCGATTTGTTCGCCGATCCGGATGACCGCATCACTATTCCAATTGCCATCGATTAAATCATTCGCTGGAATATCTTTCATCGTAATGAGCTGTGATGTATGCCCTTTCTTTTTTAACGTTTCACTCATAAATTTAAGAACGGCTTCCGTACGTGAGTAAGGTGTCGGACTCCCTGAAATATATACAATATGACTCATAATGTCCTCCTATGGTAAAATATTTATAATAGTAAGTATAACAGAACAAAATGAGTTTGTGAAAGGGTGAGCAATGGTTTTATTGGTTGGGTTTTTGCTTTTTGACAGGGATAAAATTGTCGGATAATGTTTATTTAAAGTGTTCTAAGAAATTAGGTTTTGCTGGATTTGCCCCTGTACGGCCATTGCGCTCTAACGCATTGATTGATTCTATACATTCATCCGTCAATTCCACTTGCCCGACTGCGAAGTTTTCCTCAATGCGACTCGGCGTAACCGATTTCGGGATAATGATCCGGCCTTGTTGTAAATGCCACTGCAAAATCGTTTGTGCAGGTGTGATGCCGTATCGCTTCGCCACCTCATGAATGACCGGGTCTTGCAAAGCTTGGCCACGTCCGAGTGGCGCCCATGCCGTTACCGCAATATGATGCTCACGACAAAACGACATCAATTCACGTTGTTGTAAATACGGGTGAATTTCGACTTGGTTAATGTTCGGATACTCCCCTAATTCTTCATTAATCGTCTCTAATTGTTCGATCGTATGGTTACATACACCAGGTGCGCGCACTTTCCCTTCTTCCGTCAACTTTAAAATGGCACGATACGTCTCTACATATTTTCCAGGGACTGGCCAGTGCGTTAAGTATGAATCGATGTAGTCGAGACCTAATTTTTCAAGAGATTGTTCAAAAGCACGCAACGTCTCTTCATATCCTGTATCATCGTTCCACACTTTCGTCGTAATGAAAATCTCTTCCCTTGGAATGCCACTCTCTCGCACTGCCCGACCGACGACATCTTCATTATGGTAAAAAGCTGCCGTATCAATTGAACGATATCCTACTTCTAAAGCGTGACGAATGGCGCGATACGCTTCTTCTTCATCCGTCATTTTATATACACCTAATCCGATTTCAGGCATCGGAACGCCATTTTTTAATTGTTTCTCCATATTTTTCACCATTCCTTTCTCATGAAGGGCTTCTTTACACAAGAGGGGCCATCCATACTCTTCCTGTACCACGGTAAACGTTTACTAAACCTTCTCCAGAAGCTGCAGAACCCATCCACGACTTCCCAGCACGTTCTACTGTGAAATTTAAGCTACCTGACCATGCGATCGCCATATTGCCATCGACTTTTAGTTCATCGTCGTGTAAATCAATCTCAATCAACTCCGCGCGTGGTACGTCCGATTCTAACGCTACGACGCCATCACCTGTCAAAGCTAAGTTAAACAAACCTTCACCACCGAATGCGACTGAAGATAAATTGCTGCGCATGACGACTTTATGTTTCACATGATGTTCGCACGCTAAAAATAACCCATCTTCTATTACTATGGAACCGTTCCAGTCGTTTAGATCAACGAGTAAAATATGTTTATACGTCGGTTCTAATACGAGCGTTCCTTCTCCTGTATATTCTGGCTTAATCGCTGATTCATTCGTCACCGAACCGCGCAAAGCCTTGCCGATAAAATCACCGACTCCTTTCACTCCTGTCGTCGCTTTCACATCACCGACTGTCCACTGCATCGCACCTGCTTGTACCGTAATTTGAGAAGGTCCAACTTCACAAATTAATTGACGCTTTCTCACATTCATTTGAGAAGCGTAATAAGCCGCTTGCGCTGTCGCATAATCGACGCTTAAATCTTTTTCATATTCCAGTACTTGAAACGGACCGGTCTGTTCAATAATGGAACCGTTCTCTCGTTTTTCTAAATTACGTATCGTATACATCCGATTCCCTCCCTTTTCATTTTAGTATAGTCGATTTTAAAGAAACCGAATAGAAAAACCTTCCTCTTTATACGAGAGAAAGGTTTTTTAAACATTACACTAAAATTAACCAAAGAATAAATGTCGTAGTGAACGCTGCGAGCCCTTGGAATAAAGTGGCCATCGTTTGCGCTTTGTACGCTTGTGTGACTGACATACCACTAAATTGCGTCACAACCCAGAAGAAGCTGTCGTTCACATGAGATACGACCATCGCACCTGAACCGATCGCCATAACGACGAGCGCGAGTGGAACAGCTCCTGTAATCCCTACTTCAGTGAGAAGCGGTGCAACGAGTGAAGCGGTAATGACGAGCGCTGCAGTGGATGACCCTTGCGCCGTTTTTAAAGCCGCTGCGATTAAAAACGGAATGAATAAAAATAATGCTCCTGTGAAAAATGCGTTCGAACCAACATTTTCAATGACTTCGACAATCGACGTATTTTGAATCACTTTCCCGAAAGCGCCGCCCGCTCCTGTAATGAGTAAAATCGGTGCAGCTTCTTTTAGTCCATCACCAATCCAATCATTTAACGTAATTTCAGAATATTCAGGTAATAAAAAGAAGGCAAATAGTAAACCGACAAATAGTGCGACAACCGGTGACCCTAAAAATAAGAAAATATCAAAAAAGACGCCTTCCCATTTCATAAATGTAATGACTGAACTAAAGCCGATGAGTAAAATCGGAACGATGATCGGTGCAAAAGATTTCGCCGTTGAAGGCATTTCACCGAATTCTTTTATAATCGTATCGTAATCGTATTGTAAAACACCATCTTCTTCCCCTTCGATATGAATCGTCGGACCGACTTTAATCGCCCAAAGATATCCCGCAATTACAGCAGGAATGGAGACGATGAGGCCGAATAAAATAATTGTGCCTAAATATGCTTCCGCTCCGATATTTCCTGCAGCTGCAATCGGACCAGGTGTCGGTGGCACTAAATTGTGCGTCGCAAACAATCCTGTCGCGAGCGCAATGGACATCGAAGCAACCGTCACTTTCGTCTTATGTGCAATCGCTTTCTTTAAAGAAGATAAAATGACGAATCCCGAATCACAAAATACAGGAACACTGACAATAGCACCGATGATGCTCATCGCAAGTTGCGGATGTTTCGGCCCGACGATACGCAAAACGACTTCCGCCATACGTAAAGCAGCTCCTGAACGTTCTAAAATAATCCCGATTAACGTCCCGAAGACGATGACGAGTCCAATACCACCCATCAATCCTCCGAATCCTTCGTTCACAATCCCACCAATGCCTGCGATCGGTAATCCAGCCGCGATTCCTAAACCGAAAGATGCAATAATTAATGATAAAAACGGATGTAACTTTAATTTCGCTGTCGCAAATACGATAAATGCGACAGCCACAATGACTAAAATAACACTTAACATAACGTTCCCCCTTAAATAGAATGTCGATAAAAATGAATAATATTTTTCGTCATTTCGACGATGGATTGTTCCGCATTTTCCATGGCATCACTCAATGACATCGGTTGCATAACGGTCGAAAAAACACCCGCAAACACTTCACGAAGCGCATCTGTATTTCCTGTCACACTGCCAGAAAGTAGTACGGTTGGAACCCTTTGTTCCCGAGCGAACTGTGCGACGACGTATGGTGCTTTTCCGAAAAGCGTCTGTTCATCAGACTGCCCTTCCCCTGTCAAAACGAGGTCTGCACGTCGGATACGCTTTAACAATTCGCTTTCTTTTGCGATTAATTGCGCACCCGGTTGCATCGTTCCGCCTAGTTGTAAAAAAGCGAATCCGAGCCCTCCAGCAGCCCCCGCTCCTGGCTCATCGGCCTCTCGCTTTTCGAAAAGCTTAGCGTAACGGGCGAGCGCTTCATCGAATCGAGTAATGTCTTCTTCTTTCACCCCTTTTTGAGGACCATAAATCGCCGTCGCCCCTTCTTTTCCACAAAGGGGATTTGTGACATCGTTTGCGATAATAAATGTCGCCTCACTCAATCGCTCATCGCGAGACGATGAATCGACAGCCGCCACTTGAAAAAGATCGCGCCCGTTTCCTTCGAGCTCATTTCCTTTTGCGTCTGTAAATGTATAACCGAGTGCCGTAAGCAACCCGATTCCGCCATCATTGACAGCTGAACCGCCAAGGCCAATGATAAACTTGCGATACCCTATCGCTAACGCTTCACGAACGACAACACCTAAACCGTAAGACGACGCCTTCATCGGATTGCGCTCTCGCTCCGCAAGCATCGGCAAACCGATACATTTGGCACATTCAATGACCGCCGTGTCGTCATGGATGACGGTAAATGTCGTGTCTATCTTCCGTCGGAGTGCGTCACATGTCGAAACGCTCACCGTCTTGCCTTCTAGTGCGACCGCTAACGCTTCCTCGGTCCCTTCTCCTCCATCGGCCATCGGAAGTAGATCGACGGTTATCGAAGGATCGATTTCTTGAACGCCTCTTTTCATCGCTTCTGCTACTTGAATCGCTGAAGCACTTCCTTTAAATGAATCTGGTGCTATTACAATATGCATGTCATCACTTCCTTATCGTTAGTATACAAAAGGTGAAAGCGGTTTCCATCGGTAATTTAACCAAATATTCACAACTCTTTTTTGTGCAAATGAACAAATAGAGCATATAAGAAAAACAATTGATCGAATCGTTGCGGGTGAAGTCCCGTTTGTTCGGCAATTTTTTGCAAACGATACGTTAACGTGTTGCGATGAATCATTAATTGCTTAGCAGTATGTTTTAACGAACCATTTTGCTCGACAAACTGCGCAATCGTCTCCCAATCTTCCGCTTTCAACTGAGCGATTGCTTCTTTTTCTTCTTTGAAAAACGTCTCCCAAATGTCTTCTGGAATCACTTGCACGAAAACATCGAGTTGCTCTTCTTCTACTCGATGCCCGTTTAAACGAAGGTGTGGAAGTGCGCGCAATGTCGTTCGAAATTGCTGAACAGTTTCGATAGGTTGACTCATGACCCACTGCCATTCAGGCCATCTGTTTTGTTCATGGAAAGGCTTACCGCTTATCCAAATGAACAAACCTTCCGAGGTCGCATACGTACAAATGACATGTACCGCAAGGCGCGCCACATCATTTTTCACGCGTTGAATCGCAACGGGATCAAGCAATGCATGAAAGTACAGTAGTTGACTGTTCTGTGGGAAAGAATGATCGGTAAGCTGATTGAAACGCGCTTCGATTTCGTCATCGGACAATCGTTGTTCACGTGCACAATGCATAAAACGATTCCACCGTTCTTCACGTTCGCGTTGTTCATTTTGAATGAATAATTGCTCCATTAACAATTGCACCGTTTTTTGGACGAGCTTCGCCATCGGCAAAATATCATTCGGTTGACCGCTAACGCCGACGACACCCACTACTTGCTCTTGAAACCAAATCGGTAAATTGACCCCGCTTTTCGTACCAGGATAATCGTTTTGGTTCGCGAAACCAATCGTAATCGGTCGCTTTTCTTGAATGGCAATCATCGCTCCCATATGTTGTTCCCCGATGCGTGAAACATCCGTACTTGCGACAACATACCCTCGTTCATCCATTAAATTTAACGACTTTCCGAAAGAAGTCTCCCAACCTCAAGGAGTGTGAAGGTGCGAATAGCACCAATGAGTGGGTGGGAGATGAATTTCGGTTGGCTTTAGCCAAAGAATTTGGTAAAATATAGACATAATGTTCTTTGACAACTGGATATATGGAGTTGCATACGGAAATAAGAGCGAAAACCAAGCCCCTCGTATGCGTAAAATATCCAAGGTACTAAAAACATTGCGTATCAGTAGGGTTGGAATGCCCCGAATTCACGCTCGTGGAGAACACATAAGACTTGCTTGCAAGCTATGTTCGTGGAAGCGAGAAGCCCCCACTTCAAACGAAGTTAAGTGGTGGGTAGTTCACATGATAGTCGATGATCGGACTCACTTGTTCAATGATCGCCTGTCCGAGTGATGCAGATAATAACATACCGAAACCTCCTTTTTGACTAGTATGCCATAAAAAAAGAGCCGATTTCATATCGACTCTTTCTTTTTATTGATTTTCTTCAATTAACCAAAGCAAGCGCTGCAACAGTCCTTGCTCTTCTTCATACGTATCGCGCACATCGACGGCGTCCGATACGTGATTCGTAATGAGTCCGTACACACCCATTCGAATGTAATGATGCATTAAGTTTTCTTTATTGACGGTCCAGACGAATATTTTTTTATCTTCTTTTTCTGCATTTTTCACAAGATCCGCTGTTACTGAAAAATCTTCCAAACTTAAAAACATCGATTCTGTTTTCGGCACGCGGCCTACGTTCAGTGCGATGACGTCACTCGTTGGGATGAGCGGGTCGATCGCTTGTATTTTGCGCAAATGAGGAATGTCGAGCGATTGAACGACATAATCGTATGCGACTTCTTTTTCATGCAACAATTGCACGAGATTCTGCTCCATCTCCGCTGACTCATGGCCGTATGTTTTCGTTTCCACAAGCAAGCGAATGTCGAGCTCTTTTGCTCGGTCGATGTATTCTTCAAAGGACGGGAGCGGTTCGATATGATGACCGTCCGTCAACGTCACCTTCGTCAATTCATCGAGCGTCATTTCTCCAACGACACGTGAATCTCCCGCTAGACGGCGCAACGTTTTATCGTGATAGACGACAAACTGACCATCTTTCGTTTCTTGAATATCCATCTCCACCATATCGGCTCCCGCCTCTGCTGCTGCATCTAAACTTGCAATCGTATTTTCAAGTGCGACCGCCGCATAGCCACGATGCGCAACTACTTTCGTCATCGGCTGATACACCGTTTCTTTCAATGTATTCGTATGAATGAAAGCGAAAACGATAAAGCCGAGTGCCAACAACGGCCAAAAGCGACGCAAATACGTCCCGAACGTTCGGCGATAACTCGTCACTTTCCCGAGGCGCTCTTCTCCTCGCTCGATGATCGTCACAGCTTCGGTCAACATCGGCTGCATGAGCGCACTCGTCGTAAACAAAATCCCTTGAATGACCGTAAAACTAATTCCTGCGACAATCGGCAACTGCATTTCAAAGTAAGATTCAGCGATGAAAAGGGGCGCAAGCGTTAACGTAATGAGCACTGTCGCACTCGCCGTAAACGTGAAAACGATCGTTACTAAACTCGTCACGATGCGCAATACTTTCCCTTTCGAATGATGCCAACTTTTCTTTAATGACTGACGCATCGATGCTTCTCGCTCTGTTGAAAAATAAAGCACCGTAAAGACGAAGCGAGCGTTCACATAGAGCACGACCGCCAGTCCGATGCCGAGCGCGATTTTGCCGTAAGACATGTTCGCCACTTCATCGGTAATAAAATATGGAATTTGTAGCGCTTCTGTCCAAGACGTACTCATTCCGAGTGAAGCGATCGGCAACAACAAGACGAGATAAATTGTAAAAATGAGAAAGTGAATGCTAAAAAACTTCGGGACTTTCGCATTCAGCTCACGCAAAATCGTACGAAACGTAAACGGTTCGCCTAGTCGTTGATATTTCGCTACTAAAAAATAATACCCGAACTCGTAAAAGGCGAAAAAGGTAAGTAAAAAAAGTAAAACGATTAAAATTCCGAGCGCCAGCGGACTTGCCAACAATTGAATGATATTCGTATTCGTCACACTGACGAGTCCGGCGGTATTTAACATCGTGTAAAACAAAAAGGTTACGAGCGGAACTGCCAATGCCCAGCGCATACTTTGCAATAAGAAAAACCCGAATAAATATTCTTTCGGATCCATCAAAATACGCCGCGCACTCATCCGCATCACCGTAAACATTTTCATAAAAAAAGCCTCCAATCCATTCGTCCATTGTAGACGAAACAGAAGAACTCAACAATGAAAATGTCGAATACTTCAGGATGGGAGGCTAAACAACTCATCGTTAGATGCGATGTCTCTTTTTTAATTCTCGACGCATAATCTTTCCGCTAATCACCGTTTTAGGCAATTCTTCGATGAATTCAACATAGCGGGGTGCCGCATGCGCAGCTAAATGCGTTCGAACATGTTGAATAAGTTGTTCTTCTAAAAGCGAAGATGGTTCGACATGATCATGTAATGTGACGTAAGCTTTTACGACCTCTCCCTTCACTTCATCCGGCACACCAACGACACCCGCTTCCTTTACTGCTTCATGTTCTAACAGCGTACTTTCAACCTCGAACGGACCAATACGTTCTCCAGCGCTCATAATGAGATCGTCATCCCGACTCGCAAAAAATACATAACCGTCTTCATCCATATACGCTAAATCTCCTGAATGATACCATCCTTCTTCATTAAAGTACTGATTAAAACGCTCCTCATTATTCCAAATTGTTTTCATCAATCCTGGCCAAGGAGCCTGTATTGCTAAATGTCCCACCTCATAAGGAGGTAAAAGTTCTCCGGTATCATTTAAAATCCCAACTGTAATACCAGGAAAAGCACGTCCCATTGACCCCGGTTTAACTGGAGCATGAGGGGCATTGACAATTAAATGTGCACCTGTTTCTGTCATCCACCACGTATCGTGTAAGCGGATATTCAGCGTTTGTTCGAACCAATGAATGACTTCTGGATTTAATGGTTCGCCGACACTCATCGCATGACGAACAGAAGAAAGGTCATACTGCTTATGTGCGTCTGAAGCAATAAGTAGACGATAAGCGGTTGGCGCACTATATAAAACCGTCACTTTCAGTTTTTCAATAACCGAATACCATTCTGAAGCATCGAAACGTCCGCAATGGACAACGACAGTTGCGCGATTAAACCAAGGAGCTAAAAATCCGTAAACACTTCCTGTCACCCAACCTGGGTGAGACGTGCACCAATAAATATCGTCATCTCGTAAATCAAGCACCCATCGTCCTGTCAAACGTTGATGATAAAACGCTCGTTGCGCATGCAAGACGCCTTTCGGTTTTCCCGTTGAACCACTCGTATAATGAAGAAGAAAAGGAGCTTCTTTATCTTGATAAACGATACTTGCTTCTTCTTTCGGTGTAAATTGTTCAATCGTAGACGTATATAAAAAATGACGGATAGAAGGAAGACGTTGCAAGGGCACTCGTTGACCGAGCGTTTCATCCGTGATGAACGTCGTCGCTCCACTATCTAAGACACGATCAACAATCGCTTCTTCCATAAATGCTTCGAATAAAGGAACCGCAATCGCACCAATTCGAATCGCTGCAAGTAAAGCGATATAATTTGTTGCACATTTTGGTAAAAAGATTGCAACGCGTTCTCCACGACGAACATCTAATGCTCGTAATACGTTAGCATAATGTCTCACTAAATCATCAATTTCCTGAAACGTGTATGAACGAACTTGCCCTCCCTCTACTTCATACAAAGCGACTTTCTTTCCGTAACCTTCTTCCACATGTCGAGTGACCGCTTCGTACGCAATATTTAAAGGGCGATTTTCTACATAATACTCCCATCGAAATTCTCCTTCTGGAACATCGCTTGTCCAATTTGTCGCCGTTGCAACAGGGGGTAATATTTGCGGTTTCGTTTGTAGTGTCATTCCACTTCCTCCTCCAACTGTAATAATTTCAAAAGCTTTCCTTTGTAGCGCGCCAATATGACGTCATCTCGTCTACGCGGCTTGGGCACGTCAATAGTAATCGTCGCTTTTACTAACCCAGGTTGCCCGTGTAAAACGATAATGCGATCACATAAGTAAAGCGCCTCTTCTAAATCATGTGTTACGAGCACCATCGTCGTCCGTTCTGCTTCCCATAAGTCTAATAATAAGCGTTGTAATTTCATTTTTGTAAAGGCATCGAGCGCGCTGAATGGTTCGTCTAATAATAAGACTGACGTTTTTCTTACAAGCGCACGAGCAATGGCGACACGTTGCGCCATTCCTCCCGATAATTCATTCGGAAAAAGTCGCTCCGCTTGTTCAATTCCGACTTTTTGTAAATACATTCGCGCTCTTACTATCATCTCTTCCGTTTGAGCAAGCCCAAATAATACATTGTCTAGCACCGTAAGCCACGGGAATAATCGTGCTTCTTGAAAGACGACACTCGGATGTTGTTCCTCTTGATATAATTGACCTTCATATTGAGCATCCAGCCCTGATAAAGCACGTAAGATGGTACTTTTTCCGCTCCCGCTCGTTCCGATGATTCCCACAATTTCCTCTCGTTCAATCGAAAAATTCACTTGGTTCACGACACATGTTTCTTCATAATATTTTGCGAAATCTTTCGCTTCGATTACGACCATTGGCTGCCTCCTTTGTATACACGTCTTTGGATGAACACAAGAATCCAGTCTGTTATTTTTCCGATGCAAGCAAACAATACGATGCTTGCGATAATCATATCGGGAGAGAGCGTATTTTGACCCATGACGAGTAAGTAGCCGAGCCCTTCACTCGCCCCCATTAATTCAGCTGCGACAACGAACATCCACCCGAGTCCTAAACCACTGCGTAACCCGACAAAACAAGAAGGCAGACTTGCGGGTAATAAAATTTTTCGGACGAGTTGAAGACGAGAAAGTTGATATAACTTTCCTACTTCGATCCATTGTTTTGGGACTTGTTGCAAGCCACTGACTACACTTAAATACACTGGAAAAAAGACACCGACCGCAATTAATACTACTTTGGATGTTTCCCCAATGCCCATCCATAAGACGAAAAGAGGAACCCATGCTAAAGAAGGAATCGCTCGTAACCCTTGAATGAGTGGATCCGTCAATTGGTGCACAGTCGGAAATAAACCGTTACAAATTCCGAAAATAAAAGCGACGATAGATCCGAGGAAAAAACCAGCCAGGACACGGAGTGTTGTCATCGAACCATGCGTCCATAACGTGCCATCAAGCAACCATTCATACAATGTTCCACCAATTGTAGAAGGAGCGGGCAATTGGTAACTCTCCACCCATTGCATATGGCTCGCCAACTCCCACACAATAAGTAATAAAAGTGGTATGAGCCATCCGTATCCATTCGTTAATCGCCATAAGTTCGGGAGAATATGACGTGTTTTCACTTTTTCTTGATCTAAAATGATAGCCTTCACATCATTGCGCTCCTTCCCAAACATCTTTATTTAATAAAGCGTCAATCGTTTCATCTAGCAATACGTCTTGCTTTAAAAAATTTCCTTGCAGTAATGTTTCACCAGCGCGTCGCAATGTTTCATGTTGAGTTGACGTTAAAACGCTTGATTCAAAACTTGTGCGTTCAAGCTGTATTCGAGCTACTTCTATCGGGATGTTTGCATCTTTACTTAACAATTGTGCTGTTTCTTCTGGATGTTCAATCACCCATTGTCGTGCTTGTTCATACGTTTCTAACACTGTTTGAACAATTTCTGGATGTTCTTGTAAAAAGGCTGTGCGAACATTTAACAAATTGTACGTATTAAAATCGACATTTCGATAAAATAACTGTCCGCCTCGTTCCACTTCTACGCGAGCCATATGGGGATCTAATCCTGCCCAAGCGTCCACTTGTCCACTCGATAAAGCATTTGCTCCATCGCCATGTTGCACATTTACGATATCCACTTCATCAAGAGATATACCTTGTGCACTCAAGGCCTGCAATAAAAAGATATAAGGATCTGTACCACTTGTCGCAGCAATTTTTTTACCTTTTAATTGTGAGACATCCGTAATAGAACCTGTAGATACGAGTGCTGTCCACTCTGGTTGAGATAATACGTAAATGCTTTCAATAGGTGCGCCGTTTGCTTTTGATAATAAGGCCGCCGCTCCCGCCGTTGAGCCGAAATCGATGCTATTACTATTCAAAAATTCAAGCGACTTATTACTTCCTTGACTAAACACCCATTCTACTTCGATTCCTTGTTCCTCTAATCGTTCCTCTAACCAACCAAATTCTTTCAATACTAAACTCGTTGGCGAGTAATGCGCATAATCTAATCGCACTTTTGAAAGTGTCTGCTCAGACGCAGTAGGCGAACAGCCTACCAAACTTCCAAATAAAATAAGTGCGAATATTACCTTTGTCCATTGCTTCATTTTATTTCCCCCTAAATACATTAAACATATTATTTTAATTGGTTTTAACGGTATGGATTTTATCATAATGACGTTTTGCCACATGATCGTCTGGTAAATAGTCTCCTTTTCCAAATAGTTGTTCGCGAAGAGTTCCTGTTACGCGGTCTCCTCTTCTTCCTCTCTCTTTTAAAATTGGAATCACCTCTCGGCCGAACTGTTCAAACGTATCATGAGCTAAAGCATATGCTAAATTAAAACCATCGACGTCTGCTTCATCCATCCACCGTTCTAATTCATCAGCTACTTCTTCTTTCGTTCCTACTATTGCCGTTCCCATTCCACTGATACCTATTGAATGTGCAATTTCTCGAATCGTCCATTTGCGTGTCGGGTCTATCGTCGTAAAACTTTCGAGTGTTGAGCGAATCGCATCATTCTCCACATATTGCACTTCGTCATCTGGGTCAAATGATGATAAATCAACTCCCGTCCACCCACCAAATAATGCTAAGGCTCCTTCATAACTGCTATGCGCTACATATTCGTCATACTTCGCCTGCGCCTCTTCTGTCGTTTCTCCAACAATCGGTGTAATCATCGTAATGATTTTAACATCGTTTGGATCTCGTCCATTGATGACTGTTTCCTCTCGAATACGTGATGTAAAAACTTTCGCTGCTTGAATCGTCGGAGCTCCGATAAAAATCAACTCCGCATGCTTTGTCGCAAAAGAGCGACCAGACGATGAAGCCCCTGCTTGAAATAAAACGGGTGTCCTTTGAGCGGACGGTTCGCATAAATGAATTCCAGGTACTTCGAAGTATTTTCCTTTATGTTCAATCGGATGGACTCGCTCTCCGTGTGTAAAAGTACGTGATTTCCGATCTCTTACGACAGCTCCATCTTCCCAACTGCCTTCCCACAACTTGTAGCACACTTGCACAAACTCTTCGGCAATCGCATACCGCTCCTCATGCCGAATAGGCTGATCTTTCCCCATATTTAACGCGGCACTCGCTAAGTAAGATGTGACGATATTCCAACCGATTCGTCCTTCAGTTAAATGGTCAAGTGTCGTCATTTTCCGTGCAAATAAATACGGATGTTCATGGGTAACAGATGCTGTAACTCCAAAGCCTAAATGTTTCGTCACATGCGCCATAAGCGGAATGACAAACATCGGATCATTGACTGGTACTTGTGTTGCTTCTTTTAAACTCGTCTTGTCATCACCACCATAAACGTCATAAACCCCAAGTACATCTGCTAAAAATACCGCATCGTATTCGTACTTCTCCAAAATTTGAGCGAGTTCGATCCAATAGTTTGCCTCTTTGTATCGAGACGATTGATCGTTCGGATGTGTCCATAAGCCAGGAGACTGATGGCCAACACAGTTCATTTCAAATGCATTAAGATACATTCTTTTTTTCATAAGCATCCCCTTTTTTCTTTTTCATTCAAACAAAAAACGCTATCCTCTTCTGAAGAGAATAGCGTCATATTTACGAATGTAAATGTAACAAAAATCTCATCTTCAGAATGATTATTCATTCTCTGAAAGGAGCACCAATGCAGTTTGCTGGTTGCTGAAGCGTCATTGGGTCAGGTCCCTCGACTTCTCTGGATAAGAAAATATATGTTGTTGTTTGAATGTTAGCTGTATTATAAACCTATTCTTTTCCTTTTGTCAAATTTTTCTGAAAAATTAAGAAATTAAATATTTAGTTTCACCATTTTGGTAGTCGATAGGTCGGTATCCATCCTTGTACAGCAGCGTATTCCCACGTGATAGCAACGACAAGGAAGAGAACGATTGTAAAAATGGGTGACATAAGGGACTCTCTCCTTTTTTCCATTTCATTCACCTCTTATATATTATTCTTATTAGTTTACTAGGTATTAACAAAAAAAGAAAGAGAAAATGAATTTTTGTGAGGGAAATTCGTTTTCTCTTTCTATATCGATAATTCAACTGGTTCATCTCTTTGTTCATTGATCACTTTTACAAATGTATTCATGTTTTCTGGAGCGATGATGGTGACATCCCCTACGCCATAATACAAATAATAACGTTCTTTGGAAAGAGCAGCTGAAGCTAATGGCGTATTCGTCTTTTCGATTTTTTGAATCGTCTCCAGCTCAATCCGTCGTTTCATTGGACCGACATATATCATTAAATGTTCATCGGTTATAACGTAAAAGGTTCGGTACCAAAACCATAAGATGACGATGGCAAAAACCCCACATATGGAAGAAAAAATCGAACTTGCGACAAGGCCAGCCTTATGATAAATCGGGAGAAACAGACCGATCGATAATCCTAAAAACAACACGACCGATCCCCATACGATCATTCGATACGTAAAGTCTTTCTTTGCTTGGAACTTCAAAAACAATACACCTCCACTTCAAACGCCACTTCATATGGAAGGTGACGATTCATTTGTTTCGCGGTTTCTTATTTCCATCCATAGTCCCCCTCTATGCAGAGGGAGACTATTACCGTTCTCACTTTTAAGCACACCTAGTTATTTCGATCCACTCCCTCTATGCAGAGGGAGACCGCAAATCTCATATGAGCGTTCAAACACTAGCAATTTCGATCCACTCCCTCTATGCAGAGGGAGACTCTCAGGATCCCAAGTCAAATCGATGACCTCTGTATTTCGATCCACTCCCTCTATGCAGAGGGAGACGATATACTCCCAGCCAAACATTGTATTGTTTCGAATTTCGATCCACTCCCTCTATGAAGAGGGAGACAAAGAAGAAGAAAAGGAAGTGGATTGGATGGCTATTTCGATCCACTCCCTCTATGCAGAGGGAGACCATTGCGGTCTAAGAGGGAAAGAGATAGAGAACATAATTTCGATCCACTCCCTCTATGCAGAGGGAGACACGGCGAAAACGTCAAGGCATTTACAGCATATCCGATTTCGATCCACTCCCTCTATGCAGAGGGAGACATCTCACCAAAGACGTCAATGACACGATGATAGAATTTCGATCCACTCCCTCTATGCAGAGGGAGACTCATTTCCGATTCAGTCGACGGTTTCAGAGATTATATTTCGATCCACTCCCTCTATGCAGAGGGAGACAACAACGCGCTTATTACACTTCGCAAATCGCGGGGCTATTTCGATCCACTCCCTCTATGCAGAGGGAGACAACTTCAATTTCTGTGTTCTTTCTTTTGCTCTTTGATTTCGATCCACTCCCTCTATGCAGAGGGAGACGGAATACCGCAGGACTACCGCAATGTAACGCTAATTTCGATCCACTCCCTCTATGCAGAGGGAGACGTACCCAAAAGAACAACGTCACCGAAATTGTACCATTTCGATCCACTCCCTCTATGCAGAGGGAGACTGCGAGAGGTTGTTTTGTTTGCCTCTCTATTACTACATATTGTGCCTCATTTCCCTTTTTCTTGCAAGTGACGTTTGGAACTTCACTAAAACTTCATAAAAGGTGCAATTTTCTTTGCGAAGGTCCTATGGTTTTCGTGGGCACTTCACGTTCGCACGTGCAAAATGATACGATTTCTCTTTACATTTCGCCACTCCGAAGCGCGAGGTTTGGGTCTGTCGAGGTGATCGATAGTTTTTTCGTTTTCTCATCTACAAATACCCGGTCTTCGTAAATGTTTTGAATGCCATCCTCTTCTTTCGTCACATGTACGACGAAAGAGTAGTGTGCCCCGTCTAGATGGTCAACTTGTTGGATCGCATAGCGCGTGAATGAAGCTGGGGATGTTTGCAATGCTTCTACTTTTTTATCGATAGATGCGTCTTTCGAGTCAACGTGCACGAGCTCAAGCGCTTCCTTCCACTTTTCCTCTTGCAATAACGTGTAATAACGATGGACACGTAATTCATCTTTTTTGATGGTTGCTTCAACCGAAAATTGATTTTGAATAAATAGTACACTAAACATCGTCCCCAATATAAACAATGGAATGATCCATTTTTTCATACAAATTCCCCCTTTTTTTCTCTTTACGTTTGATTGTATCAGAAGTTCCCGCTCTGTGACATTTCGTTGACATAATCGTGACTTCGTTATGGGGATTTAAAAAGACGCGCTCTTTATTTTACAACTGGGGATTCGGCCTGGCGCCACTCGCAAAAGATTGGCATACGGTCGTCGCATGGTTCGGAATCGTTACATTCCTTATGATCTTTTCAACGATTTGGCTCCGTTTCTTCCAACGCGGTCCTGTTGAACTCGTTTGGAAAAAAATCGAATCGTTCGCCTATCCGAAACAACCTTCCCCTACCATTTCACAAAACTAAAATAGGCAAGACATCATACACTTTGATGTCCTGCCTATTTTTAAGATTTTTGTAACTGCATCGTCGTGATGCACGTCGGGCTGTCCGAATACGTCGTCAACTCCGCTTCTACCTGCTCTTCTCCAGATTCAATGAAAACCTGTAATGTTTGATCACGCGGTAGCCATAAATCGATAAAACCATTTACGCCGGTACTGTAATTGTCTTGATTCACAATGTCCCCTTTTTCATCTATAACGGTTACCGTAAATGTTTCATGAACGAGCTCTCCTTGACAACCGGTTAAGCTATGAATTTCACAATCGTGTGTGACAGTACGGTAAGGAGCAATCGAGACGAAAAATTCATCCGTCGGAATCGGAATTTCCAGTTGCTCCCCCTCTTCTGTAATCCATAACGCTTCACCTGTAATGGACGCTGCCTCGCTCGCTAATTCTCGATCTCCATAAGCTTGAACAACATTTTTAAACTGTTCGGGAGACCATGATTCATGCTGCGCTTCCGACGAACAACCTACTAAAAACATCATCATTATAAATATCCAGCTATATTTTTTCCACACTATTTTTCGCCCTCACTTCATCATTTTTTCACTAGTATTACACATCTCGATGAAAATTTAACGAATGCAACGATTGTTTCTGCTTTATTCATTCATCCACGATGTGTCGACGAGCCATGGGTTTCCCGTTGCGGCTTCGACTGCGTGAATGGCGCCGTGGGAAGCGGGGAATTGTTCGCTTATGCCTCGCACAAAAATCGTATGTTTGTCATCTTCATCGTTGTACACTTCAGGTGAATAGCCGAATGTCGTGTGTGCCGAGACGATTTCGCGCGCTTCTTCGCGTGTGTGGCGAATCGGTTGTGGCGTAATGTTCGCATATAAGCCGTGATCGAGTACACATCGAATGATGACAGCCCGTTCGCGATGAAAGTCGAGCGTTGACCGTTCGCCGACGCGATACCCGTCGACGAGACGCTCCACCGTAACATGAATTTCGTCTCGCTCTTCTCCTTCTGTCACACTAACCGTGCGAAGTTCAATCGGACCGATGAGCTCGTGAAGGAGAGCTTCTGCTCGGTTTGCCCACTGCGCCCAGTCATCGATGGACGCGCTCGTGTCTTCTGTAACATACGTGTACGACTCATTAAACGTCCCGTCTGGTTCCACGAAAGGCATCCCTTCTAATGCATCGTAAATGAGATGATACGTCCCATCTCCTCCGACATATTGCTCATCGCCTTCAAAACGAGCGTAACGGAGCGGAAGAGAAAGTGCTTGGAGATATCTCTCTTTCACTTCCTCTACTGAATACGTATAGTCAATCGTTTCAAACGAATACGTACCGCTCGGAGCGATGACATGGCTGATCGTTCCCGTTTCATATAAACCGACACTCCACTCATAACGGACGAGCGGCTTGCCTGTTTGTTCATCAATCGGTGTTACCGTCACCATATGTTCGTCCCCGATGGCACTGCGTGACAGCTCATAATGAGCCGGCCACACTTCGTGAAAAACATCTCGTACAATCGCTTCCCCTTTCGCATAAAGCTCACTTTTCGATAAGGAAGGACCGCTAAACGGATCAGCATAACAAATGTACCGCTGAAACTGGCCACATTCGCTTTCCATATACGCGATTTCTTCTCCGTCTCGTTCATACGTCACGACATTTCCTTCTCCTTTTTCAACGATATCGGACGGAAGCTCTTTCCTAATCCATCGTGTCATGCGCTCTGTCATCGAATCAATCCCTCCTGTAAAAAACGTTTTTTCGGATGAACGATTCGTCCTGTTTGTCCATCGATCGCAATCGGCGGTACAATCGACCAATCTCGAACGAGCGTATCCTCATCTCCATACTTCCAAGTCAACTTCACACGCGTCGCTCTCTCCAATTTTTCGCGAATGTCGCTTTCTGGCAATAGCGGCGCCGTTGACAAACTACTAGCCGACATATAGACTGCTTCATCAATTGTCGCTTCTTGTACGACCGCATCTCGCCGATTCACTTCGACTTCAATATGTCCGATGACGGGATAGCCATCAACAAGACGTACGAACGTCCACTGTTCATATTGCTCACTCACCCAAACATCCTCTACCGCAAACGTCGCCTCCGGTAAAAGCGTCTGCAATAAATGACGCGCAACGGCCTCGTACTCGCCTTTCTGCTCGTCTTCAAACTCATGCCACGGCTCACTCCATTGAATCTCTCCCGCATCGACGAGCGGCACATCTGTCAAATCGTACCCGACGCACGCCTGTCCTTCCACTGTGACAATGTGCGGTAAAAGAGGAACCTCTTCTACGTACAGCCGCTTCACTTCATCTGCTGTAAGGAGTGGCACCGTTTCATCCAATATTGCCGAATCTGGGCAATCGAGTTGTTCAATCAAACCGTCCGCATTGAAATGAATCATGAAACAAACCGGCTTAACCGGAATCCCACAACGGACCGGCATATATTGCACGAACCATCCTCCTTCGTAACGCGTCTCAATCGTCCGATACGTGAACGTCTCATCAAGCAAAGGTAAAAGAGTCGTCTCAAACAGACACAAGCGCTCCAACAATTGATCGAACGAAATCACCTGCTCGCTCTCTATGGATTCCCGCGTATAACTCGCGACCGAACCGTCCTCACGTCGAAACAATACTCCCGCTTCTACAAAGCGTACCGTCGACTGCCCTTCTATGATCTCGCCCTCTCCTGAAGGAAAAACAAACGCCTTCCACAACTGCCAATCCATCGCATTCACTCCTTTTCTGTTACTGATACGATATCCCATTCAAAAAGTTTCATTAAAACAAAAAATTCAGTTTAAGACATGTTTCAATACGGTACGACGTCCAAAAAACAGAAAAAACCTTCTCATTTATTGGAATCAGTAGCATGACATCATGCAAAATAAATGAGAAGGTATGTTTATTTTTATAACCCCTTAACGATCACTTTTTTTACGATAAATGTTTGAGGTCCAAAACCATTCTGATTGTTTTTAATAGATGACCTTCAAAATTGTCATCAAATTCTTCAATCATCTCAAACCCCTTCGCTAAATAAAAATGTTTCCCTATTTCATTTTCAGCTTCTACATTGACATACACATGATGAGGTTGTAACTGCTGACATCCGTGCAGAAGCAATGCCGATCCAATCCCTTTATTTTGATGAGAGGGATTTAAGTAAATGGCGAATAATTCAACAGCCCCATTTTCATGTTTGTTTGAAAAATTAGCAAACCCTACGACTTTATCTTCTATTTTAGCGATATAAAAAGGCGAAGTCGTTAATCTTTCCTGCAGTAATTCCACACTGTATGCCATATCCAAAAAATTATTTTGTACGTCAATCGGTATGATTCCTTTATACGTACTATGCCAACTACGAGTTGCAATCTTTTTCACGTCTACTATGTCTGATTGTGTCATATTACAAATCTCCATCAACATTCCCTCCCATTAAAAATTCCTCTTCCTCATTGTATCGTTGCTCTTCAAAACGTACACAACTTTCGTTGAAGATACATCCATTCATAAAGTATCCAGCCTATTGACATCCATTCCAATAATGTTCATATTTAACGGATTTCCGAAAGAAGTCTCCCATCCTCAAGGAGTGTGAAGGTGCGAATAGCACCAATGAGTAGGTGGGAGATGAATTTCGGTTGGCTTTAGCCAAAGAATTTGGTAAAATATAGACATAATGTTCTTTGACAACTGGATATATGGAGTTGCATACGGAAATAAGAGCGAAAACCAAGCCCCTCGTATGCGTAAAATATCCAAGGTACTAAAAACATTGCGTATCAGTAGGGTTGGAATGCCCCGAATTCACGCTCGTGGAGAACACATAAGACTTGCTTGCAAGCTATGTTCGTGGAAGCGAGAAGCCCCCACTTCAAGTAGACCGTAAGGTTAACTAAGTGGTGGGTAGTTCACAGTATTAACTCGAAATTAACAAAATTTTAATTTTAGTTTGAATATTCTACATGAAAGGAGCATTCCTGTTAGAAACATTTTCAGGGACTTGAAAACAAAAAAGCCCTCTAGTATGATGCATGAGTGTCAACCGGAAAATTGACTCAATACATCTACGAGAGGACTCTATCTTATGAATTCTAATACGAATGAAAAAATTAATCAAGTTTCTGAAAATACACTCGTTATCGGTATCGATATCGCCAAACACAAACATTTCGCTTGTGCTGTCGATGATCGCGGCCGTGTGCTCCAAAAATCATTTCCAATCATGCAATCCCGCTGTGGATTTGAAGGCTTTTATGAGCGTTTACTCGCGTTAAAAGCCACGCATGAAAAACAAGAAATCCTTGTTGGTTTTGAGCCAACTGGTCACTATTGGATGAATTTAGCCGCATTTTTAACGCACTACGGGATTCCATTTGTGATGGTCAACCCGATGCACGTCAATCGCTCGAAAGAACTCGACGATAACCTACAAACGAAAAATGACCAAAAAGACGCACTTGTGATTGCTCGTTTAATGCGAGACGGACGCTTTAGTTATCCACGGATTTTGAATGGTGTAGAAGCAGAACTCCGTAACGGGGCAACGCTGCGTTCGAAAATTCAAGAAGATTTAAATGCCCTTCAAAATCGCATGATTCGTTGGTTAGATCGCTTCTTCCCAGAGTTTACACACGTATTTAAAAGCTTCGGGAAAATGGCTTATGCGGTGCTCGAAATGACCCCACTACCATCGGATATCAAAGGGAAAACACCCGAAGAGCTACTGTTTTTATACCGCCAAGTAGACGGGATGAAAAGTCCTCAACTACCAAAGGCAAAACAATTAGTCGAGGTTGCGCAAAACTCAATCGGACTGACAGATGGTGTCGTGATGGCCAAACTTGAAATCGCCACACTGCTTTCCCAAGTCAAATTGATGCAAGCCCAGCTGGACGAATTAACGGCTCAATTAATCGAGCTCGCGAAACAAATGACGGATTATGAATACTTAGCATCGGTACCAGGAATCGGAGACGTAACCATTGTCGATTTACTATCAGAAGTTGGTTCCCTCACACAATATGCACATCCACGCCAATTAATTAAACTAGCGGGACTCACATTGCGTGAAAACTCTTCGGGTCAACAAAAAGGACAAAAACGGATTTCCAAACGAGGAAGACGCAAACTTCGCGCCCTCTTATTCCGAGTCATGATGCCGATCATCTTGCATAATCCAGCCTTTAAGCAATACCATGAATATTACACAACACGCACCAAAAACCCACTCCGAAAGAAGCAATCAATCGTTGTGCTATGTGGGAAATTACTAAAGATTTTACATGCCTTGTGCAAAAAGAAAACAATGTTTAACGAACACCAAATGATGAACGATTTCGCCAGTCTTCAAACGGCTGCTTAAGCGTACCCATCAGAAGTCCAAACAAGAGGATGACACGGAGAAGCCGGCATTATTTTCACCATCCGACCGTTGATGACCAATCAAACGAGTCCCTAAAGGAGCATCGCCAGCCTCTGCCTTATGAATAGACCGAACGAAGGAATGTACGCGCAATCAGACGCCTAGAGACATGGGAGGGTCCGTCATCATAAGCAACGCAGAGATCCAAAAGTGCATCGATATACTGCACTGGATCAGGAGAATGATTACCAGTTAATGGTTCCTCCTTTAGCGAAGCGTACGAAAAAAATGTAAGAAAAATCAAGAATTACAAAATAACGATAGATGTACGAGTTGAGAAAATATTTTTTGACGCTCAAAAATGGCGCGAGCCATTGATACATCAACATTTATAGAGGGAGTTAATAAATATGCGGCAAGGTATTCTTAAATAAACTGTCAATTTGATAGTGGGAACAAATAATTAGATGTCCCTTTTTAGGAGGGATTAGTTTTTTGTACCCAGTGATAAGAGTATCTGTCACTGGGATTTTTTATGCCTTTTTGGCTTTTGAATGGAGGAAAATCACATGAAAATTATTAATATAGGTGTTTTAGCTCATGTTGACGCAGGAAAAACTACTTTGACAGAAAGCTTACTATATACTAGTGGAGCGATTGCGGAGTCAGGAAGCGTGGATACAGGCACAACAAGAACGGATACTACATTTTTAGAACGTCAGCGAGGAATTACAATTCAGACAGCAGTAACCTCTTTTCAGTGGAAAGATATTAAGGTAAATATCATAGATACTCCAGGACATATGGATTTTTTAGCAGAAGTATATCGCTCGTTATCAGTTTTAGATGGGGCAATCCTACTAATTTCTGCGAGAGATGGAGTACAAGCACAAACTCGGATATTATTTCATGCACTAAATAAAATGGGTATTCCCACAATCTTTTTTATCAATAAGATTGACCAAAATGGGATTGATTTATCAACGGTTTATCAAGATATTAAAGAGAAACTTTCTATGGAAATTATAATCAAACAGAAAGTAGAGCTGCACCCTAATATGTGTGTGATGAGCTGTACGGAACCTGAGCAATGGGATGTGGTAATAGAAGGAAATGATTATCTTTTGGAGAAATATACACTTGGGAAATCATTGGAGATATTAGAACTCGAACAAGAGGAAATCAGAAGATTTCAGAATTGCTCCTTGTACCCTGTTTATCATGGAAGCGCAAAAAGCAACATAGGGATTGAGCAGCTTATAGAAGTGATAACGAATAAATTTTATTCATCAACATACAGAAAGAAGTCTGAACTTTGCGGAAATGTCTTCAAAATTGAATATTCGGAAGAAAGACAACGTCTTGCATATGTACGCCTTTATGGCGGAATCCTGCATTTGCGGGATTCGGTTAGAATATCGGAAAAGGAAAAAATAAAAATTACAGAAATGTATACTTCAATAAATGGTGAATTATGTAAAATTGATAAGGCTTATTCCGGGGAAATTGTTATTTTGCAAAATGAGTTTTTGAAGCTAAATAGTGTTCTTGGAGATACAAAGCTATTGCCACAGAGAGAGAGAATTGAAAATCCGCTCCCTCTGCTGCAAACAACTGTTGAACCGAGCAAACCTCAACAAAGGGAAATGTTACTTGATGCACTTTT
Organism: Savagea faecisuis; assembly: GCF_042675605.1. Taxonomy (NCBI): domain Bacteria; kingdom Bacillati; phylum Bacillota; class Bacilli; order Caryophanales; family Caryophanaceae; genus Savagea; species Savagea faecisuis. The sequence goes on along the minus strand of NZ_JBHTJF010000003.1, from coordinate 7,487 downwards.
AGAAATCTCCGACAGTGACCCGCTTCTACAATATTATGTGGATTCTACGACACATGAAATCATACTTTCTTTCTTAGGGAAAGTACAAATGGAAGTGACTTGTGCTCTATTGCAAGAAAAGTATCATGTGGAGGTAAAAATAAAAAAGCCTACAGTCATTTATATGGAAAGACCGTTAAAAAAAGCAGAGTATACCATTCACATCGAAGTGCCACCGAATCCCTTCTGGGCTTCCATTGGTCTTTCTGTAGCACCGCTTCCATTAGGGAGCGGAGTACAGTATGAGAGCTCGGTTTCTCTTGGATACTTAAATCAATCGTTTCAAAATGCAGTTATGGAAGGGATACGATATGGCTGTGAACAAGGATTGTATGGTTGGAATGTGACGGACTGTAAAATCTGTTTTAAGTATGGCTTATACTATAGCCCTGTTAGTACCCCAGCAGATTTTCGGATGCTTGCTCCTATTGTATTGGAACAAGTTTTAAAAAAAGCTGGAACAGAATTGTTAGAGCCATATCTTAGTTTTAAAATTTATGCACCACAAGAATATCTTTCACGAGCATATAACGATGCTCCTAAATATTGTGCGAACATCGTAGACACTCAACTGAAAAATAATGAGGTCATTCTTAGTGGAGAAATTCCTGCTCGGTGTATTCAAGAATATCGTAATGATTTAACTTTCTTTACAAATGGACGTAGCGTTTGTTTAACAGAGTTAAAAGGGTACTATGTTACTACTGGTGAATCTGTTTGTCAGCCCCGTCGTCCAAATAGTCGGATAGATAAAGTACGATATATGTTCAATAAAATAACTTAGCACATTTTATATTGTTATATAAATGTGGCTTCTTGTTAAACGAAACGAGATGAAATATTCTTTAATACAGATTTGAATTAAATGTAAAGGAGAAGATAATTATTATAAACTGTGAGTGGGTACTGTGTCCCATCTGTGGAAATAAAACACGTTTGAAAATAAGGGAAGATACTGAATTGAAGAACTTTCCTCTCTATTGTCCTAAATGTAGACAGGAAAATTTAGTTGATATAAAGCAGTTCAAGTTAACTGTGATTACAGAGCCAGACGCAAAGACGCAGAGCCGATAATCTGAGATTAGCATTCTCATTTTATCGGCTCTTTCTGTTTTATGTATTGTTATTATGATTAGTTTTTGATGTTTCTTGATTCATTGATACCACTAGCTAAGGCTTCAATCAACGATAGTTCTTTATCTGTGAAGTTATCCAGTAGTTTTTCTACCTGTAATCTTCGGGTACTTTTCGTCAGATCATTATGAGGTAAGAAAAACTCATCAACGGACACATCAAGTAATGATACAAGGTCATAGAGGACTTGTATGCTTGGGTGTTGCCCTTTATTTTCAATATTAGTTAGGTAACGTGGGTCAATCTCAATCAATGCTCCCACTTGTTCACGAGTTAAACCTCGCTTCATTCGAGCTTCTTTGATTGCTAAACCAAAGGCTCTAAAATCGAATTTATCTTCTTTCTTACGCATAATAGACCACCTCTATACATTTTACTGTTCCTGTTGAATTTGAAACAGGTATAGAAAAACGTGTTAAATAGTTTTTCAGTTCCTATTAAATTACATTCTTAAAAGCACTACTCAACTTCAATAAAAAAACCGTTGTTTGGAAATGCTATTCGTGCTGTAAAAATATAAATCTCACTTTCAAATGGCGGTTTAATGGAGATAAACGTCGCCATGAGATATATTACATATAGTCTGATTCCTAGGTTGTTATCAAAAAAAGTTATCCACCAGCAATAGACAAATACGTCTATCGATGTGGTTTTATACATCATATAACAAGAATAATTAAAGCATATAAACAGAGAAATCAATCTGTCTATGTGCTTTTTTTGTATCTCTGGATATTTTTTAATGTTTTTTCAATTCTTAATGCAACAAATCGCCCTTTCACATTGGGAGTAAGAGTGAAAGGAGATAAAAGAGCAAAGCTCACTTCCTTTCCAAAGAAAGGGGGTGAGAAACATGAAACCATCTTCTTTTCAAGAGAGAATTGAACATCAGTTTGATTTTATCTGTATGCGAGCTATGGACGACGAGCGGAAGAATTATTTCCTTTATCTTTCAAGGCTGGCAAAGCGTGAAGTGTCCTTTTCGGATATTGGCGATTATCTCGTCAATCAGTTTGCAACGACAGACAGCTATTCATCTGATTTTCAAATTTTTACGCTCAATGATATTTCTGTTGGTATCGAAAATGATTTATTGAGTGAAGCACTAAAAGAATTGCCAGACAAGAAGCGTGAAATCCTACTGCTGTTCTATTTTATGGACATGAGTGATTCAGAAATAGCGGATTTACTGAAATTGAACCGCTCTACTGTCTATCGACATAGAACCAGTGGACTAGACTTAATCAAGAAGTTTATGGAGGAGGAAAATGAAGAATGAGAAAAGAATATTCCAGAATTCCGTTTCCAATGATTGTAAGGGCTTGTGATGGCGATACAGAAGCGATTAACCAGATTCTTCATCATTACAGAGGGTACATTACAAAACGCTCTCTTAGACTGATGAAAGATGAGTATGGCAATCAAAGTATGGTCGTTGATGAAGTTTTACGTGGACGAATGGAAACCAGACTGATTACAAAAATCCTGTCATTTGAAATTGAGTGACACTGCCCTATTTCTTTGTTCCTTGAAAACTGAATAATAGCAGTCGAATACATTTCGATAAGAAAAGAGCCAGCGGAGCTGACCGCCATGACCTATCCCCTAAAGATAGCGAGCGATTCAGTCAATGATCCAAGAAGCAATCTTTAGCAGGATTGCCAGCGAAGACATTCCTATCGTGATAATGATACTCCTGTACAGTCACAGTCCGAGCGTTCAAAGCGTCGCAGGCAATGAGTACAGTTGGACGAGAACCGTGCAAGGGTGAAATTCCCGTGAGCTTTGCTAAAGCTGTTCGATTGCTTGTAAAACTCCATGCTGTTTCTGTTTTATGTAGAAGCAGTATAACCGTGATTATCTTTGCAACAAAGTGAGGTGAAGCTATGCAAGAGAATAGTCAAAATAAAACTATGTGTATTGATAATACAAAATTTTATGTGATTTCAAAATTTATAGGAGCTGTAACACTTCAACATCTTATAAAGAGATTGATAAAAAATGAGGTAGGACAGGTCGTTAAATGACACTAAAACAGTCAAATAAATAGCTGAAACCCCTATGAGGGCGTGGTATAATGGAATGGATATGAGTTGTTTGTTTGCTGTGGAAAGGAGCTTACATTGTTAAAACAGCAAGCAAATAATAAAGAAAAAGTTGCATTATACTCTCGCCTTTCACGAGATGATGGGTTGGACAAAGAAAGTAATAGCATTGCTAATCAAAGAGAAATGTTGAAGCGATATGCGAAAGAAAACAAGTTTTATGTATATGATGAGTACATTGATGATGGATTCAGCGGAACAACTTTTAACAGACCTGCATTGAATCGAATGTTTGAAGATATTGAAGCAGGAAAAGTTAATGTAGTTCTGGTCAAGGATATGTCACGTCTAGGACGGAACAATGCACTATTCATGTACTATGTGGAAGAAGTTTTTCCAGATTTAGATGTTCGCTTTATCGCTATCAATGATATGGTTGATACTGCACAAGATGATAACGAAATTATGCCCTTCAAATCTGTCTTGAACGAATATTATGCTCGTGATATATCAAAGAAAATCCGTAGTTCAATACGAACAACAGCTTTGACTGGCGGTTTTACAGGTGCATTTGCTCCTTATGGTTATTTAGTTGACCCAGAGAACAAAAAGAAATTGATTGTTGACCCTGAAACAGCGCCGATTGTGAAGCGGATTTTTGAATTATCACAACAAGGTACAAGTACACATCAAATCGCAAGGATACTTTGTAAAGATGGAATTTTAGTTCCTAGAGCCTATCGAGCAAAGAAAAAAGGGATTTTGGAGCAAAGCAAAGGATTTACGTTTCCTACTGATTGGGTTGGAAAGAATGTTAAGATGATTTTGGAAAATCAAGTTTATCTAGGACACATGGTATCTCATAAATCACAAACCAAATCATTCAAGAACAAGAAAATCGTTCCTGTGCCAAAAGAAGATTGGATAGTGGTTGAGAATACTCATGAAGCTATTATCGATAAGGAAACTTTTGAGATAGTACAAAAATTTATTAGTGTAAAGAAACAGCCTAACAAAACAGGGAAACCCAATATCTTTGTGGGATTGGTTAAGTGTCCAGATTGTGGAAGAAATTTAGCGTATTCCAATCCAAACGGAAATGAACCAAGATTCCGTTGCAGAACATACGCAAGAAATACCGAACTTTGCACTACTCACGCAATTTCATACAAAGCTTTATATGAAATTGTTCAAAATGATATTAAAAATCATGTAAATAGTATGGAAGAACTAGGAGACCATTTTATCAAAGAAATGCGAGAGCTAAGTGAAACGAGCGGAAGTCAGAAGATTCATCAATTCAACCAAGAATTAGTTTCCTTAGAGAAACGGATTGATGAAATAGACAGTATTTTTACCAAACTTATAGAGCAAAATGCTTTAGGGAAAATAACTGATGAAAGATTCTCTAAAATGTCTATGAACTATGAAACTGAACAAGCAGAGGTAGTGCAAAGCTATAGAGAATTAAAGTCAAAAATAAAATCCGAAGAGGAGAAAGTACAGGGTACGGATAGATTCCTTGAAACTATTAGTAAATACAAAGATGTTACAGAGTTAAACCGTTCTATGCTGTGTGAGCTGATTGATTCAATTTACGTGTATCAAGCAGAGGGAATCGGTAAAGAACGTACTCAAAAAGTAGAAATCAATTATAGGTTTCTAGCAGTGTCTCATTGATACATTCTCTGAAGGAAATGGGCGAACGCTTCGTATATGTAGGCAATAATCCAATCGGTAGTCAATTTGGAAGCATTACGAAAAATGTTCTTAGAGTCAATTCAATTTAGAAACCCTAAAACATAAATTGAAAATTCAACATGACAAATAAACGTTGAATGAAAGGATTGTTGAACTGGCATCAGGAAAGCAAAATCACTAATGTAAGAACGGCTTACACATCTTCTCTGTATTTGGCAACTAGAAAATGTTCGAAACGGCAATTAAATATGTAGCCGCTTGCCACCCCCTTAATTTATTGATTCATTAAAGATTCTTTGTGACGATAACTTTCACGATTAAAGACAATCAAATGTGAATGATGAATCAGCCGATCAATGACAGCTTCGGTAAGAATAGGATCTCCAAAAATGTGATTCCATTGTCCAAACTGTAAATTCGTCGTCACGATTAAACTTTTCTTCTCATAACACAAATTAATCACTTGAAAGAGGAGCTCTGCTCCTTGTTTATGCAAAGGAACATAACCTAATTCATCTAAAATAAGAAGATCTAGACTTTCAATTTGTTTCAAAAGTCGTCCCACTGTTCCTTTTTCATGGGCATCTAATAAAATATTGACGAGCTGTGCGACGGTATAAAATCGTACTTTATATTGGTGCTCGAGTAGGGCATTCCAGCCAATTGTAGAAGCCAGTAACGTCTTTCCAGCTCCAACACCACCGTATAAAATCAAGTTTTCTTTTCTCTCAATAAATTGCCCCTGCAGTACTTCCTGTTGTGATAGATTTCCGTTCATGTGGAGATTCACCCAATCAAATGATTGGTGCATAGTGTCAGGAAGAGCGGCTTGTTTAATTAATAAATTAAGCTTACGCTCCTCACGCTGTTTAATTTCTTGTCGAAAGATTTCAAGCAGGAAAGCTTCATGATTATCAGCTTGAACCTCATGATAATGCTCACGAATCCAACTCAATTTTAATCGTTTTGCGTATTCTTCAATTTGTTCTCTCATTTCGTACCACCTCCTTGGATAGCGAAAAGCTGATCATAGTGATCTAATCCTCGCTCCGCCGAAGGCGGAATAGTGACAGATAGATGAGAATTCGGCAAAGTTTCCCGAATTCCTCGGCCATTAACGAGCTGATAAAAAACTTGTTCAATCGCTGCCGCTGTAGGATGATGGCCATGAGCTGAAGCGACATCTAAGGCTTGATCGGCTAAAGTAAAATCTCGTTCTTTTAAAAGGTTTGAGAGTAAAGAAAGTGCTGCTTTCTTTTCTGATATCGTACAATCCTGTAAATACTTTTTCCATTTTTCTGAAAGTTCGTCGTAAAATGAACTGTATTTTAAGGCATTCGGCCTTTTAGCCATCATGTGTAGATAAGGTTGCCAATTCATAGACTTCATCTCTTCAGCACCATATAAGCGTTTATGCTTCACGATTTCAACTTGCTCTTCATTAAATAAAATAATGTGATCATAACCAATTTTTGCAATGACAACCTGACGAGCATAGCGTGGAGAAGTAGAATATTTTTTCTGCTCAATTTGGATAAAACCATATTTATCTGCTTTTAATGAAAGGAAACGTACGCATTCAAAAGGCTTTCCAGGGAGTTGTAGAAACTTTTCCTGATCTGCCAAATAGAGTTCGGCAATTGGCAAATTCTTTTCATAGTGCTCGCGTTGGCGATTCTCTATGCTCCACTGGATGGTCAATTCATGTAAGGATTGAAAATCATGATAAGAGACAGCTGGCAGTAAGTAGTTGTTGCGAATATACTTCACCATGGATTCTACATGTCCTTTTTCATGCCCACTATTCGGATTACAAAATTCATACTGAAACCCATAATGTGAAACAAAGCGTTGGAATTCATCTGTCAATTCCCGCTCTCCATGAGGCAATACTTTTTTCACCGCAGGTGATAAGTTGTCAAATCGAATCGTGTGTGGAACGCCTTGTAATTCACTGAACATATTAGCGAGTCCTTGTAAAAAGCATTCTCGATTTTGAGACGGAAAAACTTGAAATAAAAATGAGTTACTATAGGGAAAAGATAATACTAAGTAAGGACGCACGACTTCTTTTCCTTCATAAAGAAAAGGTGCTTCTCCAAAATCAACTTGGGCAGTTCCTGCTCTTGATTCTAACGGTAAGTAAGCAGCTTGATTTTCTTCTAATAACTCTTGTCTTCTCTTAGCTACATAAGCTCGTACAGAACGATCTGACCCTGTAAATTGATGTTGTTCGACCAGAAGGTCGTACATTCGCTTAGCGGTACGTTGAAATTTCTTCTTCTTTTTCATATCTTCTCGAATCCATTGATCGATGATTGGTTTTACTGGATCCATTACACGTGCTTTTCTTTTTTGTTTAAACGGTTGTTGAATTTGTACCTCGTCTTGTTCTGCATATTTCTTAATAGTTCTGCGATCCCGATTCATTTGTTTGGCAACAGATGAATAGGATTTTCCTTTGGTATTCGTTTCGTATCTGATATAATTAATTTCGGCTGTGAATATCGGTGTTAAAATCCTCAATAATAACGGTTTAAAATTCCCCACCTATCCGAGATAATCTAT
>NZ_JBHTJF010000002.1:0-25661 GCF_042675605.1 Savagea faecisuis | reverse complement strand
ATTCTACCAAGAAAGGGTCTTCCTTTTTACATGGAATTTTTCATTTACACAAAATATTTTATACTCTCGTTCAAGTGATTTGGAATTGTGGCAAGGACTTTGGCAATAATATTGCGAAGTTTATTATGAGTTTAATTAGTTAAGTCACACTATTTATATTTAACGTCATAGCCGTATATTAATGCGTAATAACAACTTGAAATTATGGAGGTAAAATATGAAAAAGTATTTTATTATGATACTTACAATATGTATGATTTTAATGTTAACTGCTTGTGGGAATTCCAAGAGTGAAGTAGTAGGAGAATATGATATAAGTAAGCTTGGTGGTGATTTTTTAAAAAGTGGTAACGAAGCTTATGCCATAGGGACTAATAAGGACGGAATGCCAATTTTTAAAGATACTGACAAAGCTTTTAACCAAGCCATTATTGATTATACAGAAGGATTTACAGCTATTGAAGAAGAGTATGATTTAAAACCAATCAGTAAGAAAAATTGGGAAGAATACAAAACTTATGGATGGCAATTAAATACTGATAATGAGGATGTACGAAAGCAGGGAAGTCAAATAACACAATTTTTTGATATATACGAGAACAGTTTTAAATAATGAACATTATTTATCATATACGACAATATTTGTTAACAAAAAGTCGAGTTTAATACTGAATCCTTTGCTATAATCGATTTATGAAAGGAGTGAAACGATGTTAAAAGAACTAAATCAAGTCATCAACTATATTGAAAAAAACTTAACTGCAGGTATCACACTTGAAGAAATATCCGAATACGCTGGTGTTTCAGATTATCATTTTCGGAAAATCTTTTATTATTTATCTGGATTAACATTGAGTGAATATATTAAAAACAGAAAACTATCAGAAGCAAATAAGGATTTGTTAAATAACGAAAGAGTAACCGATGTGGCATTCAAATATGGTTATGAATCAATGGATGGCTTTACTCGAGCATTTAAATCTTGGAGTGGATTTTTACCATCGGAAGTTGCGAAAACAGGTGTCAGCAAATCGTTTCCCAAACTTTCATTTTATATCGATGTTAAAGGAGCATTCCTGTTAGAAACATTTTCAGGGACTTGAAAACAAAAAAGCCCTCTAGTATGCTGCATGAGTGTCAACCGGAAAATTGACTCAATACATCTACGAGAGGACTCTATCTTATGAATTCTAATACGAATGAAAAAATTAATCAAGTTTCTGAAAATACACTCGTTATCGGTATCGATATCGCCAAACACAAACATTTCGCTTGTGCTGTCGATGATCGCGGCCGTGTGCTCCAAAAATCATTTCCAATCATGCAATCCCGCTGTGGATTTGAAGGCTTTTATGAGCGTTTACTCGCGTTAAAAGCCACGCATGAAAAACAAGAAATCCTTGTTGGTTTTGAGCCAACCGGTCACTACTGGATGAATTTAGCCGCATTTTTAACGCACTACGGGATTCCATTTGTGATGGTCAACCCGATGCATGTCAATCGCTCGAAAGAACTCGACGATAACCTTCAAACGAAAAATGACCAAAAAGACGCACTTGTGATTGCTCGTTTAATGCGAGACGGACGCTTTAGTTATCCACGTATTTTAGATGGGGTAGAAGCAGAACTACGCAACGGGGCAACGCTGCGTTCGAAAATTCAAGAAGATTTAAATGCCCTTCAAAATCGCATGATTCGTTGGTTAGATCGCTTCTTCCCAGAGTTTACACACGTATTTAAAAGCTTCGGGAAAATGGCGTATGCGGTGCTCGAAATGACACCACTACCATCGGATATCAAAGGGAAAACGCCTGAAGAACTACTATTTTTATACCGCCAAGTAGACGGGATGAAAAGTCCCCAACTACCAAAGGCAAAACAATTAGTCGAGGTTGCGCAGAACTCAATTGGACTGACAGAAGGTGTCGTGATGGCCAAACTTGAAATCGCCACACTACTTTCTCAAGTGAAATTAATGCAAGCCCAGCTGGACGAATTAACGGCTCAATTAATCGAGCTCGCGAAACAAATGACGGATTATGAATACTTAGCATCGGTACCAGGAATCGGAGACGTAACCATTGTCGATTTACTATCAGAAGTTGGTTCCCTCACACAATATGCACATCCACGCCAATTAATTAAACTAGCGGGACTCACATTGCGTGAAAATTCTTCGGGTCAACAAAAAGGACAAAAACGGATTTCCAAACGAGGAAGACGCAAACTTCGCGCCCTCTTATTCCGAGTCATGATGCCGATCATCTTGCATAATCCAGCCTTTAAGCAATACCATGAATATTACACAACACGCACCAAAAACCCACTCCGCAAGAAGCAATCGATCGTTGTGCTATGTGGGAAATTACTAAAGATTTTACATGCCTTGTGCAAAAAGAAAACGATGTTTAACGAACACCAAATGATGAACGATTTCACTCGTCTTCAAACGGCTGCCTAAGCGTAACCATCAGAAGTCCAAACAAGAGGATGACACGGAGAAGCCGGCATTATTTTCACCATCCGACCGTTGAATCAATTCAAATGAGTCCCTAAAGGAGCATCGCCAGCCTCTGCCTTATGAATAGACCGAACGAAGGAATGTACGCGCACTCAGACGCCTAGAGACATGGGAGGGTCCGTCATCATAAGCTACGCAGAGATCCAAAAGTGCATCGATATACTGCACTGGATCAGGAGAATTATTACCAGTTAATGGTTCCTCCTTTAGCGAAGCGTACGAACAAAATGTAAGAAAAATCAAGAATTACAAAATAACGATAGATGTACGAGTTGAAAAAATATTTTTTGACGCTCAAAAATGGCGCGAGCCATTGATACATCAACATTTATAGAGGGAGATGAGATAGTGTTATTAATCCAAAAGGATCCAAGTGAATCGACGTATCGTGATTTGATTGATGTCTGTTTTGACGTTTGCGATCAATTTCATTTCGTTTTAAGAAAAGATATGGGCGATTTGAAGAGTTTTGATTCGTTTCTTGATCAAATCGACGCAGCCCTTATCACGATGAAGGAAGAGTCTGAATGGGCGAGTACGATTTTAGGGGATGGGCAGACGGCTAAAGTGTACTATTATCACACGAAGGACGAAAATGTGAAAAGAATTATTAAAGAGGCGGTTCGTTCTTTATATGAGTGGGAAATGCCTGATTATCCAGAAGATCTTTCCTTCTTTAAAGACGGCGAAGTATGGCTATCGACAAGTAGTCATGAAAGAGAATGTTATGTCTTCCCAAATGATCAAGCTGAAGCTGAGAAGGTCATGAACATAAATGGCATCGATGTTGCGGTAGTGGAGGAGTAAATCGACTGATTGCGCATATAAGATGCAATGTGGATTGGTTTTACTTCATAAAAAATCGCGTAGTAACTCAAACGAGTGCTACGCGATTTTTATTCATATATGTAGCTTTATGCTTTGCGATAAGCCCGCCGTTCCGCATAAGTGACGCAATGTAAACAAACCGCTACCTTTTTATGAATATCATTATAATAAAATCGTATCTCTTGCTTAGTCATTTTTTTCTTGCAAAAATGACACTTCTTTTTGAAAAATAACAACAGTCCTATCTCCTTTACATTTTATATCATTTACTCACTTTTATATCTGTTAATCTAAAAGTGAGCCACATCGCAATTGAAAACTGAGCCACCTTGTAAGAAAATTCTACACGCATGGATCATGGAGATTACTTATTTTTTGAAACGTTCGAAAGAAAGGGACTTTGATGCAAAGTGAATATTTGAATCATCGCGTAGTGGCTATTGTTTTTCGTCGTCACTTAAAGCTTCCCCTCGAATTGCCTTACGTAAAACGTGTTGAATCCACATGATATCATCGTTCAATAACATACTCCACACCTCCTTTTCCTCATTATAAAAAAAGAAAAAAGAGAATGTGCGGCAGCTAAAGTACATTTCCTACTTTCCAAATGCAATTTTTAAAAATCTTTTAATCGCTACATAAGTAAAATAGTGATTTAGTAATGATTAACAAAAACTTTCAATTTAATGGAAATGTGTATATGTATTCTCTTTAATTTTTTATCATATCCGATAAGGGGAAATATAGAACTAAGGCTAGAACTACATAGAAATGCTGCTATACTAAAGGGTAGAGGTGATTGTAGATGAAGAAAAAAGTACATGTTGTTGGAGCGGTGATTGAAAATGAACAAGGAGAATATTTGTGTGCGTTGCGCAGTCCTACCATGTCGTTACCAAACTATTGGGAATTTCCAGGTGGGAAAATCGAAAAAGGTGAAACGAAAGAAGAAGCATTAATACGTGAAATACAAGAAGAATTAGGTTGTACTATTGAAGTTTACGAACAAGTAGAAGACACGACTTATGAATATGAGCAAGTCATTGTGCGACTGGAAACATTTAAAAGCCGCATTATATCGGGAAATATACATAAAACAGAACATGCTGAAATTAGATGGGTTGCTCCAGAACAGCTAAATACTTTACGCTGGGCTCCAGCTGATATACCAGCAATTGAGTGTCTCATGAAATAAGTAGTAAGGGCGGGGAATAGAAAATGGAGAAAGAGATCCAATCATCGATAGCGACAGGATTTTTAAACAAAAAACATAAAAGTAATAAAGCATATCAACCACATTTAATTGTTAACGATCGCTCACAAGCTAACACGATGTTACATCATATTGATCGAGCGTTGCAAGAATGTGATGAATTTATTTTCGTTGTGGCGTTTATCACAGAAAGTGGATTAGCGATGATTAAAGCTCAATTACACGATTTAGCACAAAAAGGGGTAAGAGGGAGATTGATTACCTCTACTTATTTATATTTTAATCAGCCTAAGATGTTTCGAGAGCTTTTAAAATTGAAAAACGTAGAAGTTAAAATTACGAATTTAAAAGGATTTCATACAAAAGGATATATTTTCAAAAAATCGGAACATTATACACTCATTGTAGGAAGTTCTAATTTAACGGCTTTTGCATTTAAAGAAAATTATGAATGGAATATTAAATTTACATCTCATAATCAAGGGGAGATCGTCTATCATTTTGTCGAGCAATTTGATGATTTGTGGGAAGAAGGAGTAGTTTTAACAGACGAGTGGATTAAAGAATACGCTGTGCAATATGCGAAATATCAAAGCGACCATCCGATTGTTGAACAAGTATTTGAACCGACATTAAATGCTGCTCAACAATTGACACAGATTACTCCGAATGCGATGCAAGAAGTGGCTATGCAGTCATTGCAACAAATTCGCGAGCGTGGAGAAAAGCGAGCGATGGTGATCTCTGCTACTGGTACAGGTAAAACTTATTTATCAGCATTTGATGTAAGACAATTTCGTCCAGATCGTTTTTTGTTTATCGCTCATCGGGAACAAATTTTACGGAAAGCGATGGAAGATTATAAAAAGGTTTTAGGAGGGCAGGAAGACGATTATGGATTGTATACAGGGACAGAGAAATCACCCGAAGCCAAATATCTGTTTGCGACGATTCAAACGATTTCTCGCCCGACACATTTAGAAAATTTTCAGCCAAGTACGTTTGATTATATTTTAATCGATGAGGTGCATCGTGCTGGAGCCGATACGTACAAGCGATTAATCGATTACTTCACACCTAAATTTTTATTAGGAATGACCGCAACACCAGAAAGAACAGATGGAATCAATGTTTTTGAATTATTTGATTATAATATTGCTTACGAAATTAGGTTACAAGATGCTTTAGAACAAAATATGCTCGCTCCTTTTTGTTATTTTGGGGTCGTTGATTATGAAAAGGATGGTTTAACAATCGATGATACCTCTACTTTACAAGATTTAGTCAGTGCATCGAGGGTGGACTATATTTTAGAAAAGATTAATTATTATGGCTATCAAGGTGATCAATTAAGAGGGCTCATGTTTTGTAGTCGGGTTGACGAAGCGAATGAGCTCTCTCAACTATTGAATCAAAAGGGCTTAAGAACGGTTGCATTGTCAGGTAGTCATGCACAGGAAGAGCGGGATGAAGCGGTAGCGCAATTAGAACAAGGTTTACTAGACTACATCTTAACAGTAGACATTTTTAACGAGGGGATCGATATACCGAAATTAAATCAAATCGTCATGTTAAGGCAAACGGAGTCTAGCATTGTATTTATCCAACAGTTAGGTCGTGGCTTACGTAAAGCTCCTAATAAAGAGTATGTCACAGTTATTGATTTTATCGGTAATTATAAAAATAACTATTTAATCCCCATCGCCCTATCAGGTGATACATCTCAAAATAAGGACAATATAAGAAAAAAATTACAAGATACACACTTTTTAGTGGGCGTATCAGCGATTAACTTCGAAAAAATTGCGAAAGAGCGCATTTTTCAGTCAATCGCTACTACAAATTTAACAGGAATCGCAACCATTCGCGAAGCTTATGAAAATTTGAAAAATAAAATTGGTCGTATGCCGCTATTGTATGATTTTATCCATTATCACTCATTAGATCCAATTGTTTTGGTGGATGAACATGATAATAAAAACAAACATGGGATGAATAACTATTACGATGTGTTGGTGAAAATGAAAGAGTCGGTCCCTTCACTCTCTGAGTATCAACAATCTATATTAACAATGGTCTCAAAAGAACTACTGTCTGGAAAAAGGATGCATGAGATTATTTTATTAAAAACACTTATTGATAGTGGTCCAATTTTAGAAGAAACTTATCGTGCAAAACTTAAGGAGTTAGGATATTTTGTAGACACCGAAACAATTCAATCGGTTGAAAGAATTTTAGATCTTTCCTTTTTTGTAAAAACTGATCGACAGAAATATGGAAATCAACCAATAGTAGAGAAAAATGATCGCGAGTATCACTTAGCTCCTCTCTTTCAAAAAGAATTACAAGCAAATGAATTTTTTAGTAGACTTATACATGACGTTTTACGAACTGCTACGGCAAGATCAGTTCGATATGATAAAACAAAACGTTTAACACTTTATGAAAAATACAGTCGTAAAGATGTTTGTCGTTTGTTAAATTGGGATGTGGACGAAAAAGGTACAATGTACGGGTATCGACTGAAGCACGGTACATGTCCAGTGTTTGTGACGTATCATAAGGATGAGGATGTTGCAGCTAGTCAACAGTATAATGATGCATTTGTCGATGAACAGCGCCTACACTGGTACTCTAAAAGCAATCGGACATTGAAATCCAAAGAAATTCAAGGTTTGTTAAAAATGCATGAAAATGATGAAGAAGCCCATATTTTTGTCAAAAAAGATGACGGAGAAGGCAGTCACTTTTATTATTTAGGTCCAGCTGACGTTGATTTAGAAACGGTAGCAGAGAAGAAAATGATGGACGATAAAGGAAAGGAACTTCCAGTCGTCACATTCGATTTTGAATTAGAACATGCGGTAGCCCCACAATTATATGACTATTTAACACATGATTTATAAATAACACAAACTCAGCTTTTGTTCATTTTAAAAGCTGAGTTTTTATTTTGACTGAATGTAAAATCAAAAATATTCAACCTACCTCCATATTTCGTTCAAATTTAAAAAATTCCCCGCTCCTCGTCGACACGTTCGACAAGGGGGGGATTTTTGATTAGAGGAAGATGGTAAAGATGAAGAACCAAGCAGCGGGGTGAGTGAAGTTGATGGTCTAGCGAAAAATGCTCTTTTTGTCCGCACATTCGACATTTCGTTCAGTATAGGTTTTTGAGATTTTCATTTGAAGAGAAGATTTATTACGGATTTTCTGTTGTAGCTTTACATTTTTATGATTTTTTACTATTGTAATGAGTATATACTACGAAATGAGGTGGATATACATGAGGTTGTTGAAGTTGCAAATGAATGGGCTACCTAATGTACAAGCGCCATTTTTAGAGGTGACCTTTACGAATACGCAGCGTGTTTATCAAAATGAAATTGGTTATGAGGTAGATCATTTATTTAATTCTATTTATTTAAAGAAAATGATGGCCGTCATCGGAATCAATGCGTCGGGTAAGACGACGACGTTAAATGCGATTGCCTATACTTTGAATACATTTTTATCTGGAAAGGGACTTGCTTACCATCGTGTATTCAAACGAGACATTCAATTTGCTAATTATTATTACCATGAAGAGTCTGAGACGTTGTTTTATCACACGGGAACGATTCGAAACGATGCGTTTCAACCTCGATTCATCGACGAATCTATTTATGCTCGCTCTGTCACACGTAAAATTACACAGCATAATTTATATGACGTGCAAACATATACTTTATTAAAGACGCGACAAGAAGTAGCAAACGACGCTGTCGAAGGGAAGCATTTGGATGATAAAACGAGTATTCTGAAAGGCTATGCATCGTTTCAAAATAAGTTTGTCATCGATAAGTTGGTGGACGAACATACAAAATTAAGAAGTGTATTTATCGAAAATTTAGGAGAACTCGTTCATCAAAAGTTTGTGCAATATTTAGATCCATCGATCGAAATTTTAGAATTACAAGATGACATTGTCGGAATCCATGATGCTAATGCGATTTATACGTTAAAGTTTTATGGGAAGGAACCACTTACTGTAAAAGCTTCAGAATTAACTCAATACTTATCGTCGGGAACGATTAAAGGTGTCGATTTGTTTATAGAAGCTTATTATGTAATCAAAGACGGTGGGTATTTAATCATTGATGAACTGGAAAACCATTTGAATAAAACGATTGTACAGTTGTTGATGCAATTGTTTGTGACAACAGCAAATGCGAAAGGTGCGACATTAGTTTTTTCGACACATTACACGGAGTTATTAGATACCATTGAACGAAATGATTTGATTATCGTCACACAGAAAGAGGAAGGGCACATTCTTTTACATTCTATGGATGAACTGTACGGACGAAAAGATTATAAAAAAAGCGATGTTTTTTTAAGTGGTTATTTAGGCAATACACAACCAGAACAAGAAAAAATGTTAGACGTTTTAACGGTCTTTTACGATATGACGGAGTGAGGCAAGATGACAAATCACGTACGTTTTTCAGAAATCTGCTTATCTGATTATGGAATGATCTTTATACAAGTAGAGGGTGCATCTGAACGAGCGGTTATTGAAATTTTGAAAGCAAACAATGTTTTAAAACTCAATGAAACTCAAATCTATCGAGAATATTTGAGACGTGAAAAGGTTCAAGCGATTGAAAGGTATGTCGCTTCTCATAAAAGTAAGAAAAAGAATTTATTGATTCGTATTGTGGATTCTCCTAATGAAAAGTATAGAGCGAGGCGTCTATTCGCTAATCGTTATGATGTATGTACGATTGTGACGAATCCAGAGATTGAAGTTTTAATTATCTTTGCGGAAGGGCTTGAAAATAATCGAGAATATTTAAAGTCAGAAAAGCCATCTATTTATTTAAAAACAAAATGGCCGAAGTGGAATCAATATCGTCAACGGCATAAAAGCTTGAAATCAGAGTCTTTTTTCAAAGAATATTTTGCAGATGTTGATGATTTAATCCGAGCCATTTTAAAGCATAGTCGGAGTAATTCGAATGAATATGATCGGCTGAAAGATTTATTAAAAGATTAATAAATTCCCGCTCCTCGTCGAGACAATCGACAAGGGCGGGGTTTTTGTTAGAGGAAGAAGAGCGGGAGGAGGGAGGTGAAGAGGATGAATAAAATGAAGAACCAGGCAGCGGGGCGGGCGAAGTTGATGGTCCAGCCGACGCCGACGTTTTTTTCGACGAATACGTTATGGTCTTCTTTGTTGAAGTAGAACAGCCCACCTTTCCAATACTTGTCTTGATCCGGCTCGCTAAATGGTGTGCCTTCTTCTTTAAATTGTGCGTTCAATGTGTACATGCGGCGCATGTAGTAGGCGAGACTTCCGAAAATGGCTACCATGTACAAAACAAATGAACCAAAGCTTCCGAGTGTTTCATCGTGTCGCAATATGTTCCAAAACGATACGACGTCCAAGCTTCCGATGAAGAGGACCGTTATGATGTTCATGAAGCCGAGAAATGAGGCGTTCAGTTTGCGCACTTCGAGTTCGCGCTGTAAGCTCATGTCCGATTGTTGGGCTTTCACTTGAATGGATGAATTAAAAATTCCATACGCGATGGCGTACATCATAACTTGCATTCCGATTAAAACAAACGATAGCATAAAGACCGAACCAATCGATTTATCACTCCACGCATCGGGCTCACCTTGGATGTTCCAATGGGTCGGGATTACTTCTGGCAGTTGCGGATAAATGGAAATGGTCCAACCGATGAGTACCGCTGTGATGAGAAGCGGGGGAATAAAGAGAAAGTGTGGAAAAGCACCGCGTTCTTTAAATTTCGTTTCAAAGGCTGACACGCGTACGACTTCTACTTGTGTCGTCCATCGCTGTGCTTTTTTATACTGTTTAGTCCGTACATAAAACCGAATGTATAACAACAAACTAACGATTAAATAAACGGTTAAACCGATCATGACGCCGATGCTTTGGGCCATTTCGGAGAGGGGACGTAAAATGAAAAATGTCGCGAGAATGACGATGAGTTGAATGACCGCAACCGATTTCGTATAGTCCCATTTAAATGTACGCAACTGGTCGTCATCGATGAAAGGTTCTGGAATCGATACGCCAAAAACGCGCGTTTTGCGTTGAATGTGGGGCATCGCCATCTGGATGATATAAATCGGAATAAATGTGAAGAAAAATAGCAAATCAATCATAAGTTTTCCTCCTTTTGGACGTCTCGTTGTAAGCGTTGTAATGTGTCGTGCTCGGATTGCCCCGTCGCGCGACATTCGTGTTGAAATTGACGAAGCAATCGGCGCCATTTTGCCTCCCAAGTAGCTTGATCAAAATGTGAACGATCGACGACGGCTCGGGCTTTTTTGCGTTGCACGATATATCCTTCATCGGCGAGCTTTTGATAACTCGCTTGCACGGTTTTGACATTTACTTGTAAGCTGCTGGCGAGCGACCGAATCGACGGCAACTCATCGCCATCTTTCAACGTACCTTCTGCCATGAGTCGAATGATTTCATCGGTCAATTGCACGTACAAATCCCGTTCGTCCTCCTCATACAATCGAATGAACATATCATCTCCTCCAATCTGTAACCGTTCAGGTGGTTCAGAATCTGTCACCTTTATAATGACACAGATAAATCGGGATGTAAAGTAATTTATTATAAAAAGAAAAACATTGCATCAGATTTTACTAAGCTTAAAAGCGCTATTTTTACATCTGTACTTATCTTTTGTGTAATATAAGCACGAATGAAAAAAGGGTGAGAATATGAATTCACTTTCATTACGTGTCCACCGTATTTTACAATCATATTTGGAGTGGTTGACATGACTTCAGCGAGAAAAGTTAAAGATCTTATTCATCATTTAGCCAAAGAAAAAGATATACATACTCCATTACGAAACGATATGATGGAGCGTTGAAACAAGTATACGTTTCAGTTAGAATGGATATAGATAATAAACAGAGAGAAGAGCATAAATTCTACTCTACGCAGCCACAGCCGTTAGGACGCTGGTTGTCAAACAACTTATTTAGTCTTTCGAGAGCCACCCTTATGCTTCCTACGGCGCAGGGTGGCTCTCTTTTTGTCTGAAAAGAGAGTACAATAATACAAGGATTAAACGCATTGATGATGCATTCGCATTTGTCTATTGGTGGAGAGAGCCCTCAACAATGATTAGCTGTTGTGAAAGAGCAGAAACATTACTATATTCATGATTAAAAACCTGTTCCATATTTGACCGATGACATGAAGAGGGTAGCGGTTGCTGCTCCTTTTTTATTTTCTAGTTGTAAAAAAGTGAATGTCGCCTGTCGAGTATAATGAAAAAATGATTCGTGATAAAAGCACCTCTGTCGATGAATAGAGGTGCTTCACATTATAATTTATTGAGTGACAGGTACGCTGTCACCGATTTTAACGTAACGGAGGAAGCGGTCGTCGTCTGGAGAAATTCCAGCTAACTTGAACATCCCGACAAATCGGTAACGATTGATGCCAAGGTTATCTTTGAACTTTGCAAATACAGCGAGTGTTCGGTCTTCTTTTTGTTTTTTCTCTAAATTTTTAAGTCGTTCATCGACTGTGTTTACATCTTTGTTGGACTCATCAATATACGACCAATCGTCAGCGAGAAAGTTGAGCCACCCACCAGCCATCGAACGAACTTCTCCGTCAATGATAGGTGAGAGCTGAGGACACCATAATGTAATCTCATCTGTCACTTTGAAATAACTTTGTTGATTCGCTTTATTGTTTTTACCAAACACAGTGTTCGCGATGTCTCTAATATATTTGAAGGCGACAGCATCATTAATCGATAAAGAAGTTTGTCGTTTGACACGTTCTAATTCTTCTTCATAAGTTAGCCATTGTAATTCTCTCGTATTCGCTTTTTGTTGAATATGGTGGACGACTTGATCGATTTGTTGATGTAATTCATGTAATGGCAATGTTGCGTCGATGCGGAAAATTTGGAAGTGACTCGTGCTATTTTCCTCGACTGCTCCAATGATATGGTCCATTTTCAATGTATTCGCATCTTCTTCGAGGGCTGTTAGAATATCTTCTGTACGGAGTTGATCGGCATCGATTTGCGCAAAATGATGTGCCTCATCAACTTCAATCCCGATATGAAGTTGCGGAAAATATAAATCGATTAACGCATAGGAACCGTTCGGGCGCTTCACATATTGTTGGCTTACAGGTTGAATGTTAGGATTGTCTAAACGATGCCAAATCGCGTTCAGTATGTAGTTTTCAAAATCTTTACGCTTCGTCCTTGAAAAAGTTTTTATTAAATAATCTCTTCGTTCCATGTAATCTCTCCATTCTCATCTTTTTATTTGAAAGCGATATCATTTTACCACATATTGTATCATGTTGATTCTTGAAGTGAAAAGTATCGTAAACGTTGATTGAATCAACGAGTAAAGAGGGTACACTATAAATAGAGGTGATGAGATGATTCAGTTAGCGACGCAGTTACGGAAGTATCGGGAGAAGTATCGCTTAACCCAACAAGAGGTGGCGGCATTTTGTTATGTGACGAAGGCGACGGTGTCGAAGTGGGAAAATGGGTTGAGTACGCCCGATGTCGAACTTCTCCCGCTCCTCGCATCACGTTTCGGTACGACGGTTGATGCTTTGATCGGCTATGAAGCGAAGCGGTCGAAAGAGGAAGTGCGCACGTCTTACGTAGCGTACGCCACTCGCTTCCAACATGAGCCGTTTTCGGATGTGTACGACGCCATCGTCCAAGAGGCGCGCCTTCATTACAGTGATTCATTTCTATTGTTGCAATATGCGACATTGCTCATGAACTATGCGCCACAAAGTGATGATGCGCCTAACGTGTATGAAACAGTGGCAGAATGGCTCGAACAAGTCGAACGAATCGAAACAGACGTGTGGCGTCTTCGTCAAGCGAATGCACTGCTTGCCGTTTTAGCGTTATTCACTGGCCATCCGGAGAAGGTAATCGACCGAACGGCACAAGCGATGCAGCCGAATGTCGGAGAAGAAGGGCTGTTAATTGAAGCGTATGAAGCGCTCGGACGGACGACGGAAATGCGTCAATTGCTTCACGTCTCGATGTATCAACACGTGTTGGAGTTGCTGTCGCGTTTGACGAAAATGTTATGGCACGAACAGGAAAAGCGAGACGATACGATCAATCGCGCAGAAACGCTCATCGCGACGTGGCAACTCGATCGCCTTCATCCGAACAGTGTCGCGCAATGGTACTTCATGAAAGCGATGGACGCGGCGAGGCGGGAAGCGGAACAACAAGTCGCGTCCGCCCTTACTCAATTCGTCGATGTCGTCACAACTCATTTATTTCCTGTCCGTTTACGAGGAGATGCGTATGTCGATACGTTAGACGAATGGTTAGAAGAAGCGCTCGACCTCGGAGCAGCACCGCCTCGTACGGAAGCGGCCATTTGGGATAGCATCGAAACGACACTGCAGCACCCCGCTTTCACTCAGTGGGACAACGCTTCATGGAAACGACAATTGAGCGAGCGCATTCAATTCGCTCGCATCGGAAAGGAGAGAGACGAATGAACAAAAAAGAAATGCCAGCTTGGGCAAAACCACTCGGCGCCATCCAAATCGTACTCGCTTTATACAGCGCCTTCGACGTATCACGCCAAAAAGAATTCAACAAAGGCTCCAAAGCGCTCTGGTTGCCGATCGTCCTATTCATCAACTTCTTCGGCCCAATCGCCTACTTCCTTGTTGGAAAGAAGAAATAATAAAATCGACCCGAATGACATATGTGAACTGCCCCATAAATGTTAGACACCAAGCTAACATTTATGGGGTGTTTTTATGTCTAAATTAACAGTAAACGATAAATTAACAGCGGTGGCATGTTATTTAAATGGAAAATTAAGAATGGAGTCATGAAATAATTAAATTCATTAGAAAAATAGTGCACAGGAGTGAGAGTGTCATTCAAAAAGAAACAACATTCACTAGTCTCGACCAAATAGAATGGATGATTAAATGAAAGGACAGTTTTATATAGTATAATTTGGATTAAAGTGGTTTTTATGCGTGATATAAGTCTATCGTGAAAAGTCACGATAATATATTATTAGTTTTATAGGAGATGGACGTTATGACTAAATTATTTATTATAGGAAATGGTTTCGACCGAGATCACGAGTTAAAAACATCCTATGATAATTTTAGAGAATATTTAATTTCTAACACCCCAATCGAAACAAATCGTTTAATTATGCCTGAGCCGCTACAATTACCAGAAGGTGAGATTGAATATGATAAAATAGAAGTATTATCAATGTTGTTCTATTTAATTAGTGAGGCTGAATCTAGTAATGATATGTGGAGTAATGTGGAGTCTTCTTTAGCTTGTTTAAATTATGCAGAGATTTTAGATTGCTATGATTATATGGACTTATGGAAAATAGCTAAGAATAATGAAGATATCTCTTCAAATCTTGTTATTCCGACATTGACAATTCAACAATTATTTTCAGAATGGATTAATACAATAGATGTTAATAAAGCGAAAATTAAAAAGGACTTTCGGAAATTATTAAGTAAGAAAGATCTATTTTTAACATTTAATTATACAGATACATTAGAAGAAATTTACAATGTATCTAGTAATAATATTTGCTATATCCACGGGAGACAAAACGAAGAAATTTTCTTTGGTCATGGCGATATACATAGCGACAAGAAAGCAGATTATTCTATGGCGAATTATATTGGAGCCGAAAATAATTTAGCTGAAATTCACGAGGGACTACGGAAAAGAACGGATATAGCTTTAAGTAAGAATGCAGATTTTTTCGAAAGGTTAGCCGATGATAATATTTATGAAATATATTCTTATGGATTCTCGTTTAGTGGAGTAGATACAATATATATCAAAAAAATTTGCGAGAGAGTGAATACACAAAAAGTAACTTGGTATTTTAATGACTTCGATCAAGAAAACCATAATGATTATATCGAAATTTTAAAAAAGAACGGTTTCAAAGGTTGTTTCCACACTTTTAATATTTCTCAATAGCTCCTTGTAAATGTAATTTTTATAATTGTTGGTAGCTGTTTTGCAATAATATAGAGAATATGCGAATATGTAGGTATAAAGATATCGATAGGTGGTGAGATGTATGCTTAAAATACCAGAAGCAGTTGATCGTTATTTGAATCGTGTTTCCATAGAAGAGGCTGTCAAAGAAGAAGCGTATTCATGTCCGAAATGTTTAGAACCTCTCACACTTGCAACAGGTACAAAAATGAGAAAACATTTTCGACATCACCGAAAAGCAGATCCAGTCACTGTACAATATTGTGAAGACTATACACAAAGTGGCCATTTTACATGGAGTCCGTATTTTCATGAAAAGCGCGCTGAGCAACAGCCACGGCTCATTTTAAAAGAAGATGAAGATACGGAAGAGTATACATTCTTTTTACAATTCCCTTTATTAGAAGGAGAACAGATTGTGAAGATGGATATTAATGATTATTATTTTTCCTTTGATGTACAAGGTCAACGTTTATTATCAAAAAATCTCGTCTTAGAGGGAGACAATCGATTAAATGTAGAGTTGGAGATTGCGTATGCTATTCAAGTTAAGGGGGTGAAGGAAATGAACCTTCTGAAGTATCCTCAATTAAAAGAAATATATAAACCTTTTGAAAAAGGTCCGTTATTATTTAAAAGATTAAAAGGAGAATGGAAAAGCATTCATTATGAACAAGTTATTGCATCGGATGAATTTTTTATAATTTCTCGATCTCCTCTTCCATTTCCTGGTGACATCAGTCATCAAGTAGTAGTGAAAGGTGATTTTTTGATTTATCGTTGTTATATGGAAAGAGGGCTGACAGATAGAGTTAAACAATGGTTTAGAAAGTATACAAAATACGTAATCGAACCTGCTCAATCATATATCGATTTCATTGAGCCAACAGCTTTTTTAAAACGTGATGGAATTTATTTGGTTGAACAACCAAATGTACGGTTTGAAGTATACCATAAAGGTCCTTACTACTTGAAAAATCATTTAGAAATTAGAAATATAAATGAACAAAATATGGATGTACGTCGTATTTTTAGTGAAGAATATGGAGAGGTCACTTTGAGAAAAGGATCCGTCTACATGTTTCATTTAATTTTAGCGAAAAGTGATCCATTACTTATAAAGTATGTGGATAAAATCGATTATCCAATTATTGATTATCCTGAAATTCAAATTAATGAAGAGTCGATTCGGAAAACAACTATATTCCCTATTGAAGAAAGTTACCATATAAATCCATGTGGATGGGATTTACAAATAGATAAAAAATTAGGGATAGATAAAATTGGAAAAGAACACAAGCAGTATGAGCTTGAAGATTTTCAACAAATCAATATTCCTTACAACTTTTCGGTTTTTTTGCAGCGTCCTATGGTCAAAGAGACTTTGGAAGATTATTCAGTTTTTCCGACAGTTTTATGGGAACAAACAGACCCAATCACATATGGTAAATGGCTAATGAAAGCTAAATTAGAAGGAATGAAGAATCCATTATGGAGAAGGCTATACTATGAACTTTTAAACAAATATTTATACGTACCAGTTAGCAAAGGAGAAGACAATGAAAATCATAGCTAAATGTTTTAATTCTAAACGCATGCATAGTAAAGAGAATGAACTCTTCTTTGATATGCGTCCTATAGGAGTTATCGATGAAGAGGAAAATGAGATCAATCTGTTAACGAAAGAAGAGTTATATAATACACTTCCTAACACTGGTCGAGTATTTGTACCACTTTATCTGACAGCTCAACCTGGAATTCATATTGTGGAATTAGAAGAGAGCAAGACTTATCAAGTAGAGCATCCTTTGCATCATCAGTACACAGCAAAGTATGTAATTGAAGATGAATTAATTGAAATACATGAGGTAGAGTTAACACGAAATAGTACTCGTACAGAATTAAATCAAGCACTGAGGAGAATTCAAGAAATAAGGGAAAGGAAAGGAACATTCTTTTATTGGAACTATTTACAAATGACAGATGGCTATTTGATTGGACCGATAAAATGTGAAAATCGACAATTCATTATTCCGGAACATGCTGTGTCATTGCATATTTTTGAATCGACTATTTCGTCTGTCCATTATGAAGATTATGAAGTGAAAAAAATTTATCATTTAACGCTAGATGAACCAAGCGTAGTAGTAGGGAGCTTTAGTTTAGAAACAGATGAAGAATTTATAAAGCGAATTCTCAAACGATTGAATCAAGAAAAGGAAGTAATTGGCGTTTCAAGACAAGTTCGACAAAAGATTGCTGATTTAGTAGGAGAAGAACGTCGCGATTCAGATCAGCGAAGTTCAGAGCTTGAGCGAGCCCATTTGATTTTAAATACATACTTGAGTAGTCCGAAAGAATTAATGGATGCTGAGACTTTATACGAACATCCGACATTTCAAAAAGCTGAAAAAGAAATATTGGAAGATGTAGAAAATAAGTTTTTACAAGAGTTAGAAAATACACATCATAAGTCCATTGTTAAAATTGAAAATTTAAGAAAAGAAATCAAACATTTAGATGAGCAAAAAGAGACGATTATTAAAGAGTTGCAAAAAATGAAACATTCAGCTGCTCAAAAAGTGGAGCAATTAAAAGATGATGTCTTGAATACTTATTGGAATCAATTGTTAGCTAATTCATTAAAAGAGGATTTCGATAGGAAATCACAGAAGTCAAATGGTGCATTAGAAACGATGATTCTAGAGAAGGTGGTTGAAGATCCATATGTAGAAATGTTAGAAAGTGAAGAAAGAGCATATCAAATATTATCAGAAAATGTCGAGTTTTTTACAGTTGGACATATGGAAATCGATCATTTTTTACATCGTCTCTTTTTAATTGCTGTTAAGAAGCATATTCCTCTTGTATTTTATGGAAAACATTCCTATGATTTAGCACAAATGATTGGACGTAGCTTAGCAGCAACAGAATTTTATAGTAGTTTTATCGATGTTGAAACGTTTCGATTTGTAAATATGAGTGAAGAACTTTTGACTTATCCAAGCACTGATCGATTAAGAACAGTTCACCTTCATAATCTGCATGTGAGTCCTCAAGCTTATAATGTTCATTCTTTTATAAGGAATTGGAAATGGTCGAGATTGAGAGACAAGTTAGACGGTATGATTTTAACGTTTGAAACGGAAGAAGAAGCGAGATTGGTATTTAATGAATCACCGTTAAACTATCCATTGTTTGATGCGGATACGATGATGACAGAAGAAGTAGACGAAGAAGGAATGGAAGAACTAGTGTATGGACAACTTTTAAAAAACTGTTTCTATATAGAAGAGCAAGCACTTGAACCTAAAGAGGTAGATCAGTCAATAATTAACAACTATTTCAGTAGTGATGTAAAAAACTGGTTGTGGTATTTAGAGGAAAAGCATCATAAAACATTTGTAGCTATTTTAGGAATTGAGAGTGAATGAATGTATGGATGTTATACGATTCCACGAAATAAGAAGTGAATTGATGAAGTGTGAAGAGTTCTTTGTTTCTTTGTGTTATTCAAAAATGTTAGAAAAAAAAGAGCCTGAAATTCACCATAAGAATTTTGAAAGGTTAGGAAACCGTCTGTTTGAAAGGCTGTCTTTATCTACCCAACACTTTTTTCAAAACTTAAGTCTGAGAGAGGAAAAAGGGTATCAGCTCATTTTAAGATGGCTTTGTTCAATTGGTACTTTTCATCATCAAGGAAAAGGATTTTATATACTTTTACCCCAAAGGATTCTTATGTTGAATGAACAAGTAAAAGTACGTGTAGGGAGTCCTTTTCATAGGTCTACTAATCAATTGCAATCTCTTCATTGGAAAGATTGGCTAATTTTTCTGACAATACCTCATCTTTCTTTTCATTATGAAAAAAGAATGAAGAACTTAATCTTTTTAGAGGAGTTAAAACTCTATAAAGTACAAAGTGGACAAAGGAAACGCGTTTGGGAAGCAGAAGAAGGTGTTTGGTATTATTCTTATCGAGAAGAGCAGTTAGGTCGAAACATGCTAAAGACATACTATGTAGTGAAAAAAGAACATAATGAGTTAAAGGGTGCCGAGTTTATTAAAGGATATGGTGACTTGACGTTTTATATGTTGGATTCAGAGGTAGAAGAGCGTTTTTCTATGCATCGTCATTCGAGTGGTCTCATTCAATTAGAAACAATCTATAAATTACCAGCTGCTGAGCACTCGTTGTTTTTATTGTTTTCTATCGTTGAGCGAAAAAAGAGTAACAGATATATTTATTTTTTTGAAGAAACGTATATAGACAGTGTAAAAAATATAATTAGCCATTTACTGGGGAAGGATGAGTCTTGATGCAAGAACAGCAAAGTGTATTATTGAACCAAATTGGCCCTAGAATAAGAGAGAGGTTACAACAATATTTGGAATCTCAATACTTAATGACAAATGTTGAGTTGCAACAAAAGCGGGCTTCATTGTTAGAAGAAGAAGGCGTATTATCAAGTACTCCTTATATCGAATCAACACCCGTATATGAACAAGGGAAGACGTACAACGAGTTAGAGATACCTAACGATTTGAAACGTTTCTTTGAAGGCTTAGTAGAAGAAAATATCGGTGTGTTTCCAAAACCTTATGAACACCAGGCTAAAGCGTTAGAACAATTTTTCACTGAGAAAAATGATCTAGTAATATCTACCGGTACAGGTTCGGGTAAGACGGAAACCTTTTTGCATCCGATTTTAGGTTCTTTGTATCAAGAGGCGAAGCTTAGACCGAAAAGTTTTCAAACGCGTTCTGTTCGAGCGCTCATCTTGTACCCGATGAATGCTCTCGTCAATGATCAAATGACACGTCTAAGGTTATTATTTGGTTCGGATGCTGTGAAAAGAATATTCAGATGTAAAGCGGATCGAATTGTCCAATATGGGATGTATACTTCCCGAACGCCATACGCTGGT
The DNA here is from genome assembly GCF_042675605.1 of Savagea faecisuis. Lineage (NCBI taxonomy): Bacteria > Bacillati > Bacillota > Bacilli > Caryophanales > Caryophanaceae > Savagea > Savagea faecisuis. The sequence goes on along the minus strand of NZ_JBHTJF010000002.1, from coordinate 5,111 downwards.
GAGCAGAGTGACCTAAAGGATAAGTTTAATCTGGAAGGAATTTTAAATCATTATATTGGACTAGAAGAAAAAAATCCAACTGTTGCAGAACAATTGAAGCAAAAAGGGAAATGGATTGAAAAAGATTTAAAGCAGTTTAAAGAGTCTAAGCAAAAAGGAAAAAAGGACGCTACTTATCAAACGAATGAGAATGATAGCGAATTGTTTACTCGACATGAAATGCAAGAAACGACTCCTGATATTTTAGTGACGAACTATTCGATGTTAGAATATATGCTCATGCGTCCGATTGAAAAGTCCATTTGGAACGATACAAAAGACTGGTTAGAAGAAGATGCTGAAAATGAACTCATTATCGTGTTGGATGAAGCGCACATGTACAGAGGGACAGGCGGAGCAGAAGTAGCACTTTTATTAAGACGCTTACAAAATCGTCTAGGTGTATCAAGAGATCGTATACGCTATATCTTAACGTCAGCATCCTTAGGTGAAGGTAATATTGAAGATGTAGCGAAGCGGTTTGCCAACCAATTAACCGGCCAATTAACTGAGAAGTCGGGCCGCACAATCAAGCTTATTGAAGGTGTGTTAGAAAAGAGACCGCCTTCTAAGGAGATGTCACTGTCGGAACAGGAAATTTGGGCCTCTTTTGATAAGCATGCATTGCATCAGCGTGCGAAAAAACCTGATGAGTTTTTAAAAGCTGTCAACGAAGTAGGATCTCAATTAGGATGGCCTTCAGTGACTAATGAAGACGATATTGAAACATTTTTATACGATCAATTAAATGGTTATGGGCCTTTAGAAAAAATAATTGAAACAGTGAGTGGAAATGCTACGAAAATTGACGAGTTGGTGCAAATTGTTTGTGGAGGGGAAGAAGAAACAGGAAAAGTAGCTGTTAGCCATTTGCTATTACTTGCGAATGCGGCAAAAAAGAATAACCGTGTTTTATTACCTGCTCGTGTCCACTTATTTTTCCGTGGAATTTCGGGGATCTTTGTCTGTACGAATAAAAATTGTACGGTAAAGCATAATGAAGAAAATAAATTAGTAGGTGCTATGTATTCGACGCCACGTAAAACTTGTGAATGTGGATCAAAAGTATATGAGGTTCATACACATTTAAATTGCGGAACATCTTACTTGAAAGGTTATATTATAGAGGGAAAGAGAGATTACTTATGGCAGGAAAAAGGACAAGGTTTACTTAGCGATGAAAATTATCAAAAGCCGTTAAAGGAAGTCCATCTATTGCTAGAGAAACCTAATGAATTAGCTCTTAGTAAAGGTTTATTAGAGGCGGTATGGCTCGATACACGAAGCGGTTACCTTTTAAACGAAAAGCAAGAAGGCGACCAATTCATAAAGCTGTATATACCTTCGAAAAAAGGACAATCAAAGAGGGCGCATCAATATGGTCAAGCAATTACATTTCAAAATTGTCCAGTTTGTTTGAAATGGTCGGAAGGTAATATAAGAGACTTGAAAACGAAAGGAGAACAACCATTTGCTAACATTGTTCGAGAACAATTTGATTTACAAGCGCCAAAGCAGGCTGAAGATGGGGAAACACTGAAAAATGACGGTCGAAAAGTACTTCTTTTCTCCGATGGAAGACAAAAAGCAGCGAAGCTTGCTCGTGACATACCGAGAGAGATTGAAAGGGATATGTTGAGAAGTTTAGTTCTGCTAACTGTGTCCAATTTTGAAAAAGAGGACATTGAATTGACACTTGACAAGTTTTATACGGCACTTTTAATTGGATTAGACAAGTACAATTTAAGATTGTTTGAAAAAGCTGAAAAAGAAGACTTAGTAGCTGATTTAAGTAAGTACAATCGATTAAAAGAAAGAGCAGACAGAAGAAAGTGGTCGTTGGATAAACTCATTAGCAAGTTAGAAACCGATTTTAAAGTACCGGAGGAATTCACAGATTTGTTTTACGGTGTCATTGCAAGAGGTGGATATTCTTTATACGATACAGCTACCGGATACGTGTTTCCTTCAGAAGACAAATTTGATGACATTTTAGATAATCTAGAAGAAGAGGAAATCTTTTTAGAAGAAAGTCAAGTTGAAGCGATTGTAACTATTTTCGTCAAAGATTTACTAGATGATGTTGCTATTGATGAGACTCTCGATTCTTATCGAAGAACAGATATACTCGGCTATTATCGAGGCGAGTGGGGGAAATCTTATGGCTGGCTCTCAGAACAACTTCAGAAAGTTTTAGAAGAAATGGATGAAAAACAAAGAGAGACACTCATTCAGACACTTTATGATGAACTGTGTACGTTAAGTGAAGGCAAGTATTACTTAAATGAGAAAGTGCTTGTAATCAAAGATGGTATTGAACAGAGTTGGTTTAAATGTGGAAGTTGTCGTCAATTGCATCCAATTTCCTTTAACGGTCAATGTTTAACATGTCTTTCTGACGATGTGAAGATGTTAGCGCCTACTAGTGAGGAGTTACGTTCAGAAGAAGGGTACTGGAGAGAGCCGATTAAAGAAGTGTTAAAAGGTGCACCGATTCGAAGTTTGAATGTAGAGGAGCATACTGCTCAGCTTTCGCAAAAAGATCCAAGAAAAGCATTGGCGACTACTGAAGAGTATGAACTAGGATTCCAAAATATTTCAGTGAATGAAGGTTCTGAGATTGTCGATATGTTAAGTTGTACGACGACTATGGAAGTAGGTGTCGATATAGGGTCTTTAACCGCTGTAGGTATGCGAAATATCCCTCCGCAGCGAGACAATTATCAACAACGTGCAGGACGTGCAGGACGTCGGAGTACATCTCTTTCTACAGTCGTCACATACGCGCAAGATTCACCACACGATAACTATTATTTTAGCCATCCGGATGTCATTATTAGCGGTCCAGTTCGTGAACCAATCATTTATATCGAAAATGAGAAACTCGTGGATCGTCATTTGAATGCTATTTTGATTCAAGCTTTCTTCCATGAGCAAGAGATTGAAGGAGAAGCACAAATTGCTAGTGTACTCGGATATACAGTAGACTTTTTTGAAGGAGATGGGAAGTTTACAATCAATCACTTTGAAGAGTGGTTACGGGAGCAAATTAATAATCGATTTTCTGAGCACCCGTATTTGATTGAAACAATACCTCAAGAAGCGCTTTCAGAAAAGAGCGCAGAAAGTTGGTTACAACAAGTAGCGATAAATTTACCAGGTGTCTTGAAAGATCAGTATGAAGAAATTAAAGATGAATTGTTGTATTTGGAGTCTCTAGAAGACGATCAACAAATCGGTTTTGAAGGAAATCGGTACTTACTCAACTTTTTATTTAATCACAACCTTTTACCGACATATGCTTTTCCAAGAGATGTCACTTCTCTCTATATTCAAGAAAGACATGGTTTGAGAAGAGGACAGATTAAACAGCAACCACAGTTAGAGCTTAACCGAGCATTGAGCGAATACGCGCCGGGTCGACAAATTGTGATTGATAAAGAGACATATAAAATTGGTGGTATTTATAACCCATATCCAGGGGAAGGAAATGCAGACCAACCGTTAGCAAGTTTTGGGGTTGGGGAACAAGAAGTTGCCTATTGTATCAGCTGTCATTACGTAAGTACGGAATCAATGATTGAGGCGGGTGACCCATGTCCTGTTTGTGAAAGATCCTTAAGAAAAAAAGTGCATCTTCGTCCGACAGGATTTTCACCAGAGAATGCGAAACCTCTTCCGAAGAAATATGAGGCCCAGGAGTATAGTTACGCAGGAAGACCTCAGCTTCCGGTTTCTGTAAATGCTCAACATACATTTAAAACATTTGAAGATAACTCTGCTATTGGATACAGTTACCAAACTGATGAAGAGCTGATAGTGATGAACCGTGGTATAGATGGAGAAAGTGGTTTCCACCTTTGTGAAGATTGTGGGTTTATCACTTCAAACTATGAAGGATTTGATTACAAAAAGTTAGAAAACCATACAAAACCTTATATTTATAAAGGTATGAAGGATACTCGTTGTAATGGCAGAACCCACGAAGTTTTTTTATCAAATCAGTTTAAAACAGATTTGTTGTTAATTCGTCTAGAGCTAGATGACAATGTAGACTATGGTCCAACGAAAAGATGGTTGCATATGGCGTTAGATACATTAGGTGAGAGCTTAATTATCGCTGCGAGTCGTGTGTTAGAAATCGATTTGCAAGAGCTTGAAGTCGGTTATCGATTGGTTAGAACGAATGAACAGAAAAACTCAGTAGAATTGTTCTTATTTGATCGTCTATCGGGTGGAGCAGGTTACGCGTATGAGGCAGGTCAACGGATTGAAGAGATTTTTGAGCATGCAGGAGCGATTCTTTCATCTTGTGAAGATGACTGTACATCTTCATGTTATAAATGTTTGAGACATTATGGAAATCAATTAAAACATCCAAACTTAAATCGTAAAATCGCATATGAATTATATAGTTATCTATTTAAAAAACAGATGCAATTCTATTCTAAAAAAGAACAAGAAAGTTATCTTTTGGGGTTAAAATCTGTTTTAGATATTCGTGGAATTGCTTATAAGGAAGAATACTCGGATGCGCGCTATGAATTACGTTTAAAAAGTGGGAAACGAATTTCTGTGAAAAATAATATTGAAAAAAGAAATAATGAGGTCAATTTAATGTATTTCAAACCTTTAGAATTAGAAAATGATCTGCCAAGTGTATATGAAATATGTACAGGATAAAGATATAAAGCTTTTAATATGTGACCGTATAGCTGACGTGGAAATTTTTAGTTAAGTTAAAAAGAGGCTGTGACATAAATGGAAAACGCATGAAATCAGAGATTTAAACTTGGATTTCATGCGTTTTTAATGATAGAATTTCAGGCTAGTTTCTATCTTATTTTAGAGAAGTGTTTATGGCAGAATGAGAATGAACAGTTCGGCAGCTAATTTATGGACACAAAAATAGCCACTTGCCAACTCCTCCAAAATCACATACACTCTCGATGATTGGGAAATCAAGTAGAGAGGGGTATGCAAGGAGATGTTAGCAATGGCCGATGTCAATATCGGCTTAAAATTCCCCAAAAATATCGGAATAAAATTCCTCACTTTTCTGTTTTAACCGT
>NZ_JBHTJF010000001.1:48278-199871 GCF_042675605.1 Savagea faecisuis | reverse complement strand
TGAATACACAGGTGATGAGTTCCCTTGAACGGGTGAATCATCATTTACACAAAAATATTGACAGTACCTAGTAGACTGCAATGTACTCGTTAAGAGAATGTATTTTTATTTTTCTATAAACATTTTCTACATTCTTTTTATATATGCTTTTAACCTGTATAATGAGTGTAGTATGTAAGGGGGTTTTCAAAATGATTAATTTTATGTCGTTTCCAGGGAGCAGTGCAGTTGAAGTCTCAAAAGCCTCGGTATTAGACGAGAGTTTAAAATATACATCTACAATTGTTGTAGATGAAATCGGTTTATATGAAGATTTAAATATTCGCTTGATGGAATTGGAAAAGGCATTAGACATTGATGTAGAAGCCTTACAATCTATTATAGATGACACGTCCAAAATGATGATTCGATGGGGTGAGAAGAACGAATTACTGTTACGAATTAATTGGTTAGAGCGTTTGTTAAAAGTACAACAAGAAATTAATAATGTAACAACATATAAGCAAGCGGATGAATTACGTATTTACATCTCATCATGTCAAACTAGTCCATTGAAGAAGCAATTGCAGGAGAGACTAGATGATTTATTGGAAGCTTTGCCACAAGAAAGTATCGAGAAAACAGATATAGAACAATTAATGGATTTTGCGATTGAAAATGTAGGAGATGATTTTATTAATCTTGGTAAGTCAGGACGTGAAGAAGTCATTAATCGTTTATATACTCAATTTGGTGTGAATGTACCTGTAAATAAGATTCAAGACGAGGTAATTGCTTTGGAAGAGAAAGTTGCTCGCTTGGTTAAAGTAGAAGATGTTCAAATATTGCGTGATCAATTGGAAACTTTGCCTCTATCTAATTATCCCCGTTTGTCTTCTGAAAGGAAACAAGTAGTGACAGAGCAGTTGATGGAATCTAGACAGTGGAAGGGATTAGCTTCACTTGATCGATTGATTCATCAATTAGATGCTAAACAGAGAGTGGCAGAAGAGCAGAAGGATTTACAAATTATGGAAAGTGGATTTGTGACAGATTTAGATTTCAATCATGTCAAAGATTTGATAAGTCAGAAACATTAAATAAAAGAACTAGCCTCTTTAGGCTGATTCTTTTCTAGGTTTGATAAAATACATTCAAGGCATCCATTACGTATGCTTTTCTTTTTTGTTTAAGCAGTTGCCGCCTTGTTCTGAATATTTCTTAATAGTTCTGCCATCACGATTCATTTGTTTGGCAACAGATGAATAGGATTTTCCTTTGGTATTCGTTTCGTATCTGATATAATTAATTTCGGCCATTGCTAACATCTCCTTGCATACCCCTCTCTACTTGATTTCCCAATCATCGAGAGTGTGTGATTTTGGAGGAGTTGGCAAGTGGCTATTTTTGTGTCCATAAATTAGCTGCCGAACTGTTCATTCTCATTCTGCCATAAACATTGATTTTGTTTAATCATGTAGCGAATTTTCTTTTGAATACTTGTCGTTAAAACGCTTCTTGAACTTTTTCGCTTTTTGTATGAAGGTGGCGATACGTAGTTATTCGTAATCGGGAGATTACGCGTATCCTGTTGCTTCGCGACCAATTCTTGATCAATATATTTCTTTACAGTATTTCTTGAAAGATCAAGCCGTTTCGCAATTTGCCTTTGACTTTCATTTTCTTGAAAGTAAGCAAGTAAAACTTGTTGTTTTTTGTTCAATGAGATCACCTTTTTTCCTCCTAACCATTCTACTAGGTTAGGATTATTTTCTTACAAGGTGGCTCAGTTTTCAATTGCGATGTGGCTCACTTTTAGATTAACAGATACATTCTACCAAACCAAAAAAGAAAGAACCAACCAGAAGGTCAGTTCTTCCTTGCCAATCCAACTTCTAACGAATTGTCAGAATTGTGTGAGTGCCTGTATTTAGCTAGGCTAATTTTCTTTTGAAACGTTTAATTAAATCGCAATAAGAATCCCAGACACTCGTTGCCAGATCATTGAACTCTCTATTCATACTTGCACTTTCTTCATCAGAATAATCATAGTTCTTCCAACAATTTAAAGCTTGTGTTCCGTAGCTTGTGGGATATGTATAACTTGCTTTATACAAAAGGAAATTTTTTGTATCTGTTATTAGCGTTTGTCTTAAATATTCTAAATCTTCATCAATAAACATTGTGACTGGATTACCTGCATTTTTATAAAATTTAGACAAGGGAATAAAGACTTCATTATTAAAATCATTTCCTAAATCATACTCAGTTAAGTAATACTCAAGATTACTATCATTAAAAACAGCTACAATCTCCTCATATGTCCGTACATCATAATCAGTCAATAATTTTTTGGATGAAAATTGCGTATCTTGTATCGGAAACTCGTTTCGTCTAACTCGTTCATAGAAATCATCTCTTCTTCTTATCATCTCACTAGAGGATATTTTAGTGCCTTTAGGGTGTTTACTATTATATGATCCTAGAATACCGTGACAATTTAAACATACGGGAATGCAATTTTCAAAGGTGTTATCGCCTCCCTCCGCTTTAGGAACGATGTGATGACACTCTACAGTAATCCCTTGAGCCTTTTCACACCACACACAATGCCTTTTACTCGCAAGTAGTGCTTTTTCACGCACCTTTGAACTAAAGCTCATACTACTCTTAACCCTCCTTATACAAAGAAAGAACCAACCCGAAGGCTAGTCCTTTCTTATAATCTACTCAAATCGTTGAGTTGATATTATTTTACAACTTTAGTAATCGCTGCACGAATCTCAGCAATTGAGCGGAACTGTGGTTTAATTGCTCCTTCGTCATCAAATCCTAATGAAGTGATGAATGCATCTGCAATGTTTGTGTCGTTAGCTGTTGGAGCATCTGCACCTGATAGTGACTCATGACCTACTGCTAATAAAGCAGCAGCAATTTCAGTTAAATCAGTCTCAAGTTTTAAATCGTTTACTCCTTCAATTGCATTTGTACGAGCAGTTGTAGCAGCTGTTACTGCTTCTCCTACTGCTGTTTCATCAGCAAATTCTTTAGCTTTAGCATCACCAGCAGCTTCGATCTCATCACGCGCATCTAATACTTGTTCAGCGATAAAGATACGGTCAGCAGAAGTTACGTTTAGGTAACCTTCAACTTTACCTTCGTTCGCTAATTTGTCTAATGCTGTTTTAACTTCTGTAGCTGTTTTAGCTTCGTTGATCGCTTTCACTGCTGCATCAATTGCTACTTGAGAGTTAATTGCTTTTAATGCTGCATCAATTCCAGTTGCATCTTGTGCTTCTTTAATTGTTCCATCCTGTGTGTCTTGAACATCTTTAAGATAAGCATCTTTATTAGCATCTACAACGTTTTTAAGCTCAAGAATTTTTAATGCTACTAGTAAATCATCAGCGTCTGTAGCAGAAGTTACTGCCGTAACGTTTGATGTATTAACTTGTGTTTGTACATCTTCTTTAGTTTTAGATGCAGCTGTATCTGATTCAGTAGCGAACGCTGATGCATCTTTAGCATACTGTGCTTTGTTTGAATCAGCTACTTGCTTTAAGCCTAAATCTTTCAGTGCTTTAAGAAGTGCATCTTGTTGAGCAACTGTTGGAGTTTGAGAATCTACTGCTTTTGCAGCAGTATTTACAGCATCCACTAAAGTCTTAGCTTCAGCAGTATTAACAGTAGTCAATAATGTATTGATTTGATCAGTTGTTGCAAGTTTAGTTGCTTTGTCTGTTTCATCAGCAATTGCCTTCACATATGCCTTACCGTTAGCATCAACATAATTTTTCATGTCTAATTTAGCTTTATCTAACTCAGCTAAAGCAGTCAATTTGTTCTTTAATGCTGTTGGCGTAGTAGCCTCTAAAACATCAACAACTGCTAATTGAATTTCAATATTAGCTGCTTTTGTTTTAACATCAGTATTAGCAATCTCACCTTTATCAGTTAAAGGAGCGTACTGAGCAATTAACTCTTTAGAAGCAGTTAATTTAGCTTTATCGATTCCTTCAGAAGTGACAGAAGTATTTAAGATTGTGTTGTTCGCTGTGTTAATTGCAGTTTGAATAGCTTTTAAATCAGCTTCTTCTCCAGTAATTTTAGTAAAGTAGCCTTCACCTTCTACAGCTACCCAATCAGGATTCACTTGTTCAAGTGCAGCATTATTTAATGCAGCAAGGAATGCCACTTGGTTGTTAGCGTCTTTAGCTTCTTTAATTGCTTTAATTAAAGCTTTCTCATCTTTTCCAGCTTCAACTTTAGCATTTGCATCATCAACTAATTTTTGAATGTCTGCAACTGTAAGATCAGTAGCTTCTACTGTTCCAGCTAATTTTTGTTGCGCTGCGAAATATTCTGTAATGTTAGCTGCATTGTAGTTATCTAGGTCTAAAGCTGTTAAAGCTGTATTTAATTCAATTTGTGTTTTCGCTGCTAATACTTTAGCAATTTTATTGAATACATCTAAATCATACGCTTTGCCATCTACAGTCCAAACACCTTTAAGGTCTGCCGCTTTAACTGCAGTAACAAATTCAAATTCAGCTGTTGTATCTCCAGCAGCGATGTCAAGAGCTTTTACAGGGTAAACTTTACCATTAGCATCTTTAACTTCAACTTCTTGTGCTAGACGATCTTCATCAGCTTTGTTGATTGTAACAGTAACATAGTTAGCGTTAATCGCACTTACAGATTCAACTGTTACTTCTCCACCAGGTGTTTCGGGCTCTTCAGTGTTTCCATCTCCTAACTGATGGATGTTTCCTGACAAGTCTTTATATTCGCCTGAAGGTAAGTCATAATCTTCAATTTTCACTTCTTTACCATCTACAAAGTCTTGGTATGCTCCCGCTTGGCCATCTTGAATTAAATAAATATTCTCTAAGCCCACTTCGTTGATTTGGTCAATTACTTCGCTATTCGTCAATAACTCATCCACAGTTACATATAGCTTTTGACCATTATATTCATAATAAATACCATCTTGATTAACTGGAATCTCTTTTTGAGTATCTGCATTTGCAACTGCTGCTGGAGTTAATGAAACTGCTGCTAATGCCGCTGCGCTTAATACTTTTAATGATTTAGACATTGTAAAACTCCTTTTCTAATAATTAATATGAATGAATAAGGGAGAATAGCTCCCTTATTCATCATTTAGATTCAATTAATTAACTTTTACTTTTACTACTTTTGTAGCTACTTCTTCACCTTTGTTTTTTACAACAACCGTTACATTTTTAGGGTATTCTTGAACTACCTTTGATTTCATAATGAATTCATTACCTGTAACTTCCGTTGTATACTCTTTTTCTTGACCTGCAATTGTTGCTTTTACAATTACTTCATCAAATTCCAAGTCTTTAATAGTACCGCTTCCTTTGATTGTGTTCATATTACCTGTTTCAAAAGTTGCTGTCACTTTAGCACCTTCTTCTGGTTTTGTCGTTGAGCCGCCGCTGTTAGCTTCTGGGTTTTTACCTTTGATACCTTTAACAGTTGCTTTTGCAGCTTTGTTACCTTTTTCGTCTTTGAGGTAGAATGATCCACCAGCGTTGTAAGTAACTTCTACTTTGCTCATCACTGTATCTTCATCGAATACTACATCGTTGAATGTAACGAGTACTTCGTTTCCATTTACAGAGATATCTTTACCAACTGCGTTGTTTGCAGCGTTCTTCACTGAGAAGAGTGTAGCGATTTTGTCTGTGTCGCCGTGTTCTTCAAGTGATTCAGAGAATGTAAGCAACACTTGGTCGTTGTTTACTGATCCGCCGTCTGTTGAAGCACCGATCATAACTGGTGCAGCGTTGTCGACATGTTTGAAATCGTCGTAGTTATCTTTGTCGATTTCGATAAGGTCGTTTTCAACTTTGTTATCTTTTGAAGTGAATGCATTTGCTTTGATTTCGATGTTTGTATCTTCGAATCCAGTGTGGAATGCTGTGTCACCTTTTGTTTTTAATGTAAGTGTTGAACCACTTACTGATGCTGATAAATGATCAGTACCGTTTAATGTGATTTCACCGAAGTTTCCGTTGCTGTATAATTCAACACCTGCAACATAAATGTCATCTTCAGAAATTGAGCTGATGTCTTCTTTAAAGTCAACTTTGATTTCTTTTTCAGAGACGAGTGTAACTTTGTCAACCGTTGGTGCGTTAACTGAAACTCCACCGAATGTTGTTTTAAGTTTAGATTGGTTCGTTTTTCCTTTTTCGTCGCCGAATGAGTCTGTTTCAACTCCGTCAACTTTAATTTCGAACGTGTATGTTGTTCCTTTTTCTGGAACAAACTTTTCTGTGCCATCTTTTGTTTCCATTTCGAATACTTCAGATACGTTTTCAATAACGATTTCTTTATTCGCATTGTATTTTGCGTTTTCTTCTGCTTTAGCAACATTTACAGTGAATACATCTGATCCGTCTTTAATTACAACTTGTTCCCAATCGATTGTATCGAGGTTTGGACGTTGATCAAATGAAAGGTAAAGATCCGCACGTTTTTTATTTTTAGGGCTCGCTTTGAGATCAGCTTTAACTGATTTAATCTCAACGTCGTCCTGTGCTTCTGCTTTAAGTTTTGAAACTGCGTCATTTGAAGCGTTCGGGAATACAGCGTTAGTTACAGCATTTGCTGGTAAGTCAACGTTGTATGTTGTATCTTTATTTAATTTATCGTCGTCCTTACCTACAACAGTGATTTTGATTTCGTTCGCTTTGTCGCCAATTTTAACTCCATCAACTTCCACTGTCTTACCAGTTGTTGTTTTCACTTCAACTTGGTTTTTGTTTGCAGTAATTTCCTTGTCAACATCTTTGTCAAATACGACAACGATTTCTGATCCATCAATTACACGAGCCATAACCGCTTTTGGTTTCGCTTCGTTGATTGAAGGTGTTTTAACTGAAATTGTACGATCTTTTTCAGATAATGTTTTGTTTTTATCTGTTTTCACATTTTCTTTAACGTAAAGCTTGTACGTTTTACCTGCTAAAAGCTTTTTGTCTGCTTCAGGATTTAATGTGAATTCTACTTCTGTTTTCTTCGTAGCGTCTACCCAAGTGCCTTTATCAGTTTCTTTAATGAAATCTGCAAGGTCACCTAATGATTTACCACCTTCATCGTACACTTCGTAGTTTTCAACTTCGAGTGCTGATGATTTCATTTTTTCTCCGAATTTAACGAAGATTTTGTCAGCTACAGCGTCAACGTTGAATTCTGGTTTCGCAGCTGAACCTTTAAGTTCTGTTGGACCGTATTCGTGGATAACGTCTGCAGTTTTGTTTTCACCGTTTGTAAGTGCAACAGTGTATTTTTTACCTGATTCAATTACTTCTCCTGACTTTCCGTCAAGTGTTTCACCTAATGTGAAACGAGCTGTTTTGCCGTCGTTTTCAAAAGTAATTGTTTCAGATTTAATTGCTTTGTCAGATGATGCTGAATCACCTTGTAAGAACACGCGGAAGTATTCTCCGTTACGTTCTGCTTCACGGATGAAGTCTTTATCGATTGCTTCACCGAATTTAACTTCAACAGTTGTATCGTTGATCGCTTCTACTGAAGTGATTCCTGAAGTTGAAGGAACTTCTGGAGTTTCGTCGCTTAATCCGTAAAGGAATACAGCTAAGTCTCCGCGTTTAACTGGGTTTTCAGTACCGAATTTAGTTTCTGAAATACCGCTTGTAACGCCTGCGTCTACTAATCCAGCAACTGCTGCACCGTAACGGTTTTTGTTAACGTCAGTGAATTGCACTGAGTTAGCGTCACCTTTAAGGTCGTAAGCGTTAGCTAAGATTAATGCTACTTCACCACGTGTTAAAACGTCGTTCGCACCGTAGCGAGTTTCTGTTTTACCGTTGATGATGCCTTTTTCTTTTAATGCGTTAACTGCGTCTTGCGCACGTGCTGGCACATCAGAGAAACCTGCGTCTGGTGAACCTGGTTTGTTTAAGTCTAATGCGTTCGCGATGAATACCGCCGCGTCAACACGTTTGATTGAGTCTTGTACACCGAATTGTGTAGTTGTTTTACCGTTAACGCCTTTTGATACTACGTAATCAACAGCTGGAGCGTAACGCTCGTTCACGTCTGTGAATTGTTTTGAGTCAGCTGAAGCTGCAACTGGTGCAATTGCCGATGCAACTAAAGTTGCTGTTGCTGCTGTTGCAACAAACTTATTGTAAGATTTCTTAGTCATTTTGTAGAATTCCTCCTTGTTTTGAATAAACACTTTTCAGTTATTATGGTCTACCCACAAAACTGCACAATACAAATATAGCACATTCTTTTATTGTCGTCTATTCTTTTGATTAATTTGTTTAAACTATACAGCTATTTCCAATGTTTGTTCACAAATCCTTTACCTTCCGAATTTCGACGGTGAGCAGTGCGAGTAAGAATGCTAAGTAAATCGAGACGGCCGGAGCCATGAGCACATGTCCTGCTGTGAGCGCAATTCCGATCCCGATCACATAGCTGACGCCAGACATTAAATAGAAGGCGTTGCAGTTATTTTTGAAGCGTCGGAAAAAGCGAGCGAGAAATATGAGTGTTAAATAAGCAATCGGAGCGACTATATAAAGGAAGCCAATTATCCCGAATGAGTAAAAATAGTCATGAAAATCCATTTCGACGATGTTCGGACGGTTCGGATTGTCTTCTGTCGGATGCTCATACAGTCCAGCATATCCCATCCCGAATAATTTTTGTCCGAGCGCTGCGCGTTCCCAGTAGTGACCGTAGTCTGCGCGATACACTTCACGGCTGCTGAAGACGAGGTTTTCGAACTGTTCGGCCGTCATTTCGATCCCTTCACCATCTTCCCCTTCTTCACCGAGCGCTTCGTCAATTTGTTGTTGCGTTACACCGAGAAATTGCATTTGACCGAAAATGTTGCTGTACACCGGTGTGAACGGTGTCGTCACGATTAAACCGACGAGAAGGACTCCTGCTGTCACCATCGTGCGAATCGATTGTGGACGCGGTTGTTCGCGCGTCCAAAACATTTGAATGAGCGATACGCCGATGACGGCGATCAATGCAATTAAAATCCCACCGTATCCGACTTTCGTTCCGAGCAAGATCATGCCGAATGCGAGGAGGATGAACGGAATCCAGGCGTACAGTTGTTGCCACGATTTCATTTTGTTCATCGCATACAGTGCGGTGACAGGAAGTAATATGGCCATCGTCGAGCCGATTTCGTTCCCCGATAAGAACCAAGCTTTCCATCCTGTTTTGTACCATCCGTAGTTGCTCATCGCCGTCCCTGTAAGGAAGGAGACGAGGAAGACAGTACCGGTTGTCGCACCGACAATGGTGAATGCTTGAATGAGCACCGCTTGTAGTTTAATGCGTTCTTTCGCTAATTGTTCGAACACGAGAATGAGTCCGAGTAAGACGATTGGGAAATATATCGCCTTTGAGTAAAACGTCACTTCTTGCATCATGTAGTACGGGTCTTTCAACTGCATATTCATCAAGAAGTTCCCGAGAACGAGTATCGCCAGTCCAATTAAGTAATACAAAATCCATTTAGCATATTGACTGAATCGCAAAGCGTATAGTACCCAAAGGGCCATCGCAAACATGTACGCTAGTCGCATGAGAATGCCGAATGAAATCGGCAAGTTCATCGTCTTCACTGTAACGGTCGTTAAAATGTCGATCAACGGTTGGAAGACGATAAACGCGACGAGTATGTACATGAAAGAATAATTAGGTCTTTTGTTCATGTTCATTTAACTCTCTCTCTATTTTTTAAATTAATGTTTTGAATTTCCGAGTACTTGGACGGTGAATCCTGCTGCTTCCCAACGTTCGCGCGGGAGACAGTTTTTCGTATCGATGACGAGTCGGTTCGCCACTCGTTCAGCTAATGGCTCTGGGTCGAGTTCAGCGAAGGCATCGTGACTCGTCAAAATGACAATCGCTTCCGCCTCTTCAATCGTCTCTTCTAATGTCGTGCACTGTTCTGGAAGTGCTTCTGTTAAAATGTGCGGGTCATACGCGCGCACTTGTAATCCTTCTTCGTTCATGTAATGAATGACATCGAGTGACGGACTTTCACGCATGTCGTCGATGTTTCCTTTAAATGCGAGTCCGAGCGTTGCTACACGTTTCGTCGGGCGGTTCGCAATTAAGTCTTTCGTCATCATCGCCGTATAGCGTGGCATGAAGTCGTTCGTCTCGCGTGCTGTGCGAATGAGCGGTGTGTTGACGTTTTTAATATCGACGAGGAACCACGGGTCGACTGCGATACAATGTCCACCGACACCCGGTCCTGGTTGGTGCAAATTGACGCGCGGGTGATAGTTCGCAAGTTGAATCGCTTCCCATACGTCGACGCCGATCGTTGCGGCAATTTTTGCGAGTTCGTTCGCAAGCGCGATGTTCACGTCGCGGTACGTATTTTCCATCACTTTGACGAGTTCTGCTGTCGTCGCATCCGTTAAATGCATTTTGCCTTTTACGAATGTGCTGTACAGTTCCGCCGTCATTTCCGCTGCTCGTTCATTCACCCCACCGATGATGCGGTCGTTCGAAATTAATTCTTCGAAGACGCGTCCTGGAATAACTCGCTCAGGCGAGTGTGCGACGAATAGTTCTTCCCCGATGATGAGTCCAGACTGCTCTAAGATCGGAATCATAACGTCCGCCACTGTACGCGGTGGAACGGTCGATTCTAAAATGACGAGATCGCCTTTTTTAACGTAAGGGACGATCGATTGTGTCGCCGAGCGAATGTAGTCGAAGTTCGGCTCTTTCGCTGCGGTAATTGGGGATGGAACAGCGACGATGTAGACGTCACTTTCTTTCGGTTTCGTTGCGACTGTTAACATCCCGTCGTCGATCGCTTCATTTAAACGTCGTTCTAAATCAGGTTCTTCAATCGTCACTTCACCGCGACTTAAACGTTCGACGACTCGTTCATTCACATCTACACCGTGAACGCGATGTCCGTAGTTCGCAAACATGACCGATGTCGGTAATCCAATATATCCTAAGCCGATAATACAAATTGATCGTTTCATGAAAAATACCTCTTTCATTTCTTTTTTTCTGTCACTACACGAATGAGAAATTTCGGTAGATTCAGCTGTCGTTTCCATCTTGATGGGTTCGTCATGAGCCGGTACAACCATTCGAGCCCTAACTTCTGAAAGGCTTTCGGGGCGCGCTTTACCGTACCGCTCAACACATCAAAGCTCCCGCCAACCCCCTGAAACAGTAAGACGTTTGGCAAGCGTGACAAGTTGCGCTCGATCCATAGTTCTTGTTTCGGGCTGCCGAGTGCGATAAATAAAATGCGCGCACCGCTCGAACGAATCCGTTCGACGAGCGCTTCTTCATCTTGCTCGTAACCGTCCGTCTGCCCCGCAATGTGAATGTTCGGGTGACGCCTTTCTATTTCGGCGCTCGCCTTTTGCAAGACGTCCGCCTTCGCGCCGTATAAATAAATCGGATGACTTTCTTCCTCGGCAAACCGAAGGAGACGTTCCATCATCTCAACACCAGTAACTCGTGAGCGGATGGCGCCTCCTTTTATTTTCGATGCGAGGATCATACCGATGCCGTCTGCAATTTGAAACGTCGCTTCGTTAATTAAGCGTTTGACGACAGGGTCACGTTGTGCAGTCATCACTTTCTCCGGATTGACTGCGATGATGGTAGACTGCTCGTGTCGTTCGAATCGGTGCTCGAGTTGCTCGATAATTTGTTCGTAATTGTACCGCGAGACCGACACTCCTAAATACGTCTCTTTCATCTATATCCCTCATTATTCTTCGTTTTGTTTTTTATTCTATTCAGTATATCAGAATCAAGTACAAGTTGCATAGAGCGTATAAGGAGTGTTATTATTTTTGAAGGAAATCATTGTGTTTTAAGATACTTCGAGGAGGAGCTTTCTTTGAAATTTGTCATTTCCGGATTTTACGGATTGCATAATACAGGGGATGAGGCAATTTTACAAGCGATTGTCGACAACTTGCGCAAAGCGTATGACAACCCTGAAATTACAGTACTTTCTCTCTCGCCTGAACAGACGGCGAAGACGCACAATGTGCGCTCTTTTTATCGCGGGTGGCGAAGAGATAATTGGAATAAAGTGAAAGAAATTAAAAGCGCAGACGTTCTTATTTCTGGCGGCGGTGGATTGCTGCAAGATACGTATCCGACGAAGTTTTTATTCGGACCGTTGCCGTATTATTTGCTCATCGTCTTATTGGCGAAGATCGTCGGTACACCCGTCATGTTTTTCTCACAAGGGATCGGTCCTGTGACGAGCACGTGGGGGAAATTTTTAATGCGACGACTCGCCAACAAAGCGAACTTCATCACCGTTCGCGACGAGTTCTCGAAACAATATTTACACGATTTGCGCGTGACGAAACCAGAGACGGTCGTGACAGCAGATGTCGTCTTCGCATTGGAGACGCATGACCCTGCCGACACGATTCGTCGCGAATTGCAATTGACAGATAATAACCGTTACATCGCGATTGCACCACGCCCTTGGTTCGAACATGAAGAGACGTACATTCAACACGTGGCGGAAGCGTTAGACACTATCGTCGAAAAGCATGACGTCATTCCGGTGTTCGTCACGATGGAAACGCCTTCTGATGTGCTCATTTCCGAGCGCATTATCGAGAAGATGAAATTCGGCGCGCGCGCGGTCGTTTTCGAACGCGTATACGCACCGGTCGAAATCGCCCACTTCATCGGAAAAGCGGAGTTGACAATCGCGCTTCGTTTACATGCGTTAATTTTCTCAGCGTTGTCACACGTCCCACATATCGGACTAAGTTATGACCCGAAAGTAGAAGCGTTTTTAAAACGTTCGAGCATGTGGCCGCACTCTTTCCGATTAGGCGAAGAGACGACGGAAGCTTTAATTGAACAGGTGGATCAGTTACTTGCGAATCCAGCACAATATGAAGAACAAATTGAGCGCGCAATCGTCCCTCTTAAAGAGGAAGCGTGGCGCAACTTTGAATTATTGAAAGAAAACTTTTCAAGTAAATCTAAATAGGAGGAACTACAGTTGAAAATATTACTCGCTACGGCGTATGATTACCCCCACCTCGGTGGTTTGAGCGTGCATTTAACGACATTGAAAGCAGGGCTCGAAGCGCGCGGTCACGAAGTCGATATCGTATCGTTCACCGACGTCCCAAAATGGAAGCGTGACTTCATCGTTCGCGGTCCTGCCTTCTTAAAAAATAAAAAAGAAGCTGGCTCTGGTTACGTCTATTCCTTAGAGCAACGTTCAAAAGAGTTAAAACAGATCATCCAACAAAAAGTGCAAGAAAAAAATTACGATATCATTAACGCACAAGATGTGTACACGACATTCGCAGCACTTCCAACAGGCATCCCAGTCGCAAGCACTGTGCACGGGTACTTAACATTCGAAGGTATCTCGAAAGGTACGGTTCCTGAAAATTCGAAAGCTGCGGAGACATTGACGAATGCTGAGCGTGAAGCGTATCGTGCGACGAGCGAAATCATTACAGTCGACACGCGCATTAAAGATTACATTCAAGAAATGGCAGGTGTCGAAGGGACAGCAATTCGCAACTTCATCGACGTTCACGCATTTAAACCGAAAACAGAACAACGTGAAGCATTGCGCGATCAATACAAAATCGCCAAAGATGAATTCGTCTTCTTCGTGCCACGTCGTTTAACGAAGAAAAACGGCGTCATTTATCCGATTTTATCATTGCCTGCCGTATTGCAAGAACATCCACGTACACGAGTCATTTTCGCAGGTACGGGTGAAATGATGGATGAGATGAAAGCGAAAGCGGAAGAGCTCGGTATCGACAAACAAGTGTCAATCATCGGCGCTGTCGATCATTCGGAAATTTTGAACTATTATTCTTTAGCGAATGCGGTCATCATTCCGTCGATCTATTCTGCTGGTGTGGAAGAGGCGACTTCGATTTCTGCTTTGGAAGGGATGGGGTCAGGCGTTCCGGTCATCGCAAGTGCAGTCGGTGGTTTGAAAGAAATTATCGAGCACGGCAAAGACGGTTTGCTCGTCGAAGAGAAGAGCATTGATGGATTGAGCGATGCGATGGTTCAGTTGATCGATGACGTCGAAGCTGGCGAAGCGTTAGCGCAAGCCGCTCGTCAAAAAATTGTCGACCACTACTCTCACCTCGCTGCTGCTGCTTCGTACGAAGCGATTTATGAAAAGGCGATCAATAAATAATAGGCGGATGGAAACCATGGATTGTGTCGTGTGCATTTTCCGTGGTTTTTTCTTCTGTTGTAGAAAGGAGTATTCGCTATTTCTAAATTACGTTCCGCAGCTTTATGGACTGCGCTTTTAGCGATATTTTTAAAGTTATCGGGTTTCATTCGGGAAGCTGTCATCGCCCGTGAGTTCGGGGCTTCTTCCGCGACGGACGCTTACGTTCTGTCGTTCGGATTCATCACATTGGCCATCACATTAACGGCATCAGGATTTAACAACGTCTTCTTACCTCTTTACGTGAAAGAGCGTCAAAAAGGAGAAGGCGCGAGCGATGCGAATGCGAACGCTCTGTTAAACGGTTCCGTCGTCTTGTTCATCATTTTAAGCATTATCGGCATACTGTTTACCGAGACGATCGTCGGGTTATTGTTCGGGCCGATGATCGGCGATACGAAAGCGTTAACGATTGAAATTACACGCATTTTCTTCACGATGTTAACGTTCGTCGGATTAAGTGCGATTTTAGATTCGTATTTACAGTCGCGTCGTATTTTCGTTCCGTCACAATTTGCGAAGTTAAGCGCAACGTTAAGTGCTGCGATTGCGGCTTTACTATTTAGCGATACGTACGGTATTTTTTCCGTCGTGTACGGATTCGGTTTCGGAACGATCGTCGGTGTCGTCATTCAACTTTATTATTTAATGCGCTCAAATTACGAATGGCGCTTGCAGTTTAAATTGACACCTGACTTTAAAAAGACGTTCTTTTTATTGTTAATTCCTGCCCTTCTCCATTCAGCAGTCGGGCAAATTAACTTGTTCGTCGACCGTTCGTTCGCGTCGAATACAGTCGATGCCGCGGCGACGTATTTAAACAACGCGTCGCTCATTGCGAGTATTCCGCATGCCATTTTTGCGACGACGATTGTCGCGATTATTTTCACTTTGTTGAGCGAGCAACACGACAATATCGAACAATTCCGCAAAATCGTCTTTAAAGGATTGCAAATTTCCGCGCTCACTTTATTGCCGATTGCGGTCGGTTTGCTCGTGCTCGGTGAATCGTTTATTTCATTCGTATATGAACGTGGCAAATTTACGGCTGAGGATACACATCGAACGTATATCGTCTTATTGCTTTATTTACCGTTCGTCATTTTCCAAGGATTCCAGTTCATTTTAGCGAAGACGATCTTTACGATGCAAAAGACGAAATTAATTTTCCGCGTCAGTGTGACGACAATCGTCATTAATTGGACGTTAAATTACTTTTTAGTCGATCGTTTCAGCTATCCAGCTCTCGCTGTATCGACATCGATCGTCACATTGTATTTATTTACGATGTCGCTCTTCATCGTTTATAAGGAAATCGGTTTTTCTGAATTGACACGATTTTTCAAAATGTTAGCTTTCGCAATTCCACCTGCTGCGGTAATGGGTGGTGTGTTGTACGTTTGTATGGAGTGGACGTTTTTCGGTTCGCTCACACCACTGTTCCAACTCGTCCTACTCGTTCCGCTCGGTGTCGCAGTCTATGTCGTCAGTTTGTACGTATTGTACCGACAAGGTTTCCGCGATGTGATGCATTTATTGCGCCGCTCATAAAAATAAGCGTCCTACTCCTTCATTGGAATAGGACGCTTTTTCATTTTAATGGATACGTTTCGACGGCTTTTCACCGATCGCTTCGTACAGAGGCAATGTTTCGGAAACCATGCCGTGTTCGTGATAGTAATAGTCTAAAGTAGATAAGTAAACGGCACGGCCCATTTTTTCTTGCCATGCGGCGCTGCGAATTTTCGCATTGTCGCTCTTATTCGTAATGAATCCTGCTTCGAGTAAAGTGGACGGCATTCCCGTAAACCGAATGACGAGGAACGGCGCTGTTTTCACTTTACGGTCGTTGAGACGCCACGCTTTTTGAGCACGATTTTGCATGTAAGAGGCGATCGCTCGCGCTTCTTTATCACGCGTCGTATTGCGCGGAGAGTAGTAGTACGTCTCCATCCCGTTCGCGCTCGAATTGCTGAACGAGTTAATGTGGATGCTAATGAATAAAGAGCCGTTATGACGATGGGCGAAGTCGACACGTTGTGCGAGCGACATCGACGTATTCGTCTCACGCGTCATTTTTAATTGGAACGGTGAGTTGTCGAAGTAGTTTTTAGCGTATTTTGCAATCGCTAACGTCGCCGTCGCTTCGTTATACCCGTGTCCAATCGCTCCTGGGTCTGTTCCCCCGTGTCCTGGGTCGATGATGATCACTTCATTCGCAAGTGTCGTCGGCTTCGCTGGCGTCGTCGGGAAGACGTTAAATAGCAAGTTCGAACGGACGTATCCTTTCGTATTGCCGTATTGTACTTGAGTGAATGACGCTCCTGATGACAGTACGCGAACTTGCGAACCTGTCGGAATGCGCGTTAACACTTTGCTCGAACTGTTCGCACTCGCAAAGAGTGGCGCCGACTGCCCTTCTGGATAAATTAAATATTTATTCGCTCCTGTCAATTCTGGTTTCGACATTCCTGGAGATGGTTTTGGTGTCGGTTGTGGGTATGTCGTCGATAAATACGCTTCTGAGACATATCCTTCCACACCGTTCACGCGAATTTTGATCCACCCTGCAACTGGGTAAGCAGCTTCTACTTTCGTTTGGAAAGGAAGTTTCATAATTGACGGGTATTGCACGCCGCGCCCCGTTCGAACGTTCAAGTCCGAATGTTCTGAGGTGACGTACATCGTCCGTACGTACGGGTCAACTTCTGGCTTTTGTTCAGGTTGTGGAGTAGGCGGTTGAACGACGGATAAACGGAAAGATGGCTCTACTGTTCGAGCGACGAATACCGCAAAGTCTGACCGTTTAATTTTTAATCGCTCACCAAATGTACCGTCCGCTATTCCCTGGGCAATACCATTACGCATTAAGTCTGAAGCCGAGGCACTAACGGAACCGCTAAACTGATCAAAATAAGCACGACCGATGATCATTGCCATCTGTCCACGCGTCAATTGCTCATTCGGACGGAATGTTCCGTCTGGATAGCCCGCTAATATGTTACGCTCGACCATTTCGCTAATATAGCCTGAGAAATGGTGGCTGGCAGGAACATCTTTAAATCCTGTATCATTTTTCGTATTCGGTAATTTTAATGAACGACCGATTACTGCCGCCGCTTCTGCTCGTGTGACATAAGCATCTGGGTCGAATTTCGTTTGCGAACGACCGTTCATAATATTTTGATCGACTACGTATTTTATTTCATCGTACGCACGAGACTCTGTAGTGACGTCCGTAAAGGTCCACGCTTTCGCTAAAACATCCAATGGCAAGATTAACATGATCATAATCCAAGCAACAACAACAAAACGCATTCGTTTGGACACTGAAAAATCCCTCCATCATTTGATTGATTCTTTTCTTTTTATAATGAAAATGAGTATAAACTTTAGGTCATTTCACTAAAAAATTGTTTTTCTTTTTGTATCTTATGAAGAACTTCTCTCTTCTCAAGGACTTTTTGTAGATTCTTTATAGATGTTGTGCTATTATTAGAACTGTAGAATTCACTTGATTTTTCATATAAGAATCGCAAGTGGTGAGCTAATTGCCGACTCTCCAAGCCAAAAACTGTCGTTCGTGTTCATACTCTGACATGAATGACAGTTTTTGTTTTGCCTAAATGTTCAATGAGCGAAATGTCTCATTGAACTTTTTTATTATAACGTACAAAAACTCGTCATGAATGGAACAATCAGTGAGGAATAAAGTTCCCCCCACTGATCGATTAACATGCTTATTCGCTAATTAATTTTACATCTTGCGCTTGAACCCATCCGAATTCAACATATTTTCCGTTTTCTTCTATTAATTCATCTGAAAATACTTTATACCACGTGCGATTTTGTGCATCTTTCTGTTCTTCTACAATCGCTAACGGGTATCCTGAATATCCAGAATGGCCTAAATATTTCGCTTGATATTTAAACAACGTTCCGCTCGATGTAGACGGTCCACGGTAGATTGTTGCGCCACTTTTGTCCGTCGTAATCGCTAAACGATGTTGTTTGTAATCTTTTTGACCGAGGAACTGGTCTGCCGTCCACATTTTTGAAGCAATTTTCGCTCCCCAATGTGGGTCTGATGCGTACATGACGTTTGCGCCGATCGTTTTGTTTCCTGGTACTGCTCCGTTTGAGTAGAGAAGATTCGCACTCGGAATCGCATAACGATCGTTCATGTATCGTGCGATAAATGCGTCAATACTGCGCTCTGGACTTGCATACATCGCTCCTGCTCCAGGGTTGCTGTCGAATACTTGAATGCCGAAAATGTTATTTTTATTTAACGCATTCCAGCTCGTCCCGAAATCACTTTCGTGAATCGCTGCTCCTAAAATGAACAGTGCGTTAACGCGATGTTTTTCTTCCACTTCTTTTAAGTAAGAACCGAGTCCGATCAATTTCGATTTTTTCGACGCATCAGCGTAACGTGCGATGCCCGTTCTTTCTAAACGTTGAACTTCACTCATAATGAACGTGTCTAACTCTTCTGCCGTGTAGTTCGTTTTCGTACGGATTGATTGGAATTGGAAGTATGGATAGTGAACGAATGTTTGTTTCGTTCCGATCTTTTCGAAATGAACGCCGTCTAATGAATAAAACGTGTCGCCACTTTTCATCGATGGTGAAGCTGGTCCGACGACATATCCGTAAGTGTTCGCTGTCGTGTTCAAGTGACTTTTCGGATAGTGGACGAGCATGCCGTTCGTTGCGACCTTGTAGTAGTCGCGATACTGTACACTTTCATACGGTAATACGTTGACATGATCGGCATTGACATACCCTAATGTGTCGCCAATTTTAACGTAAATTGCTTTTTCACCATTGCTGATGATTTTCATTTCTTTTCCTGGTTCTTGATACGTGTATTGCCCTGTTAAGTTATTGTTTTTGTAAACTGTTACTACTTTTCCAGCTGTCGGTCCGTAAGCGATACCGTTTTTCGCTGCGACGACTTTATTTTTGTTATAGACGCCTACCGCATTGCGATCTTTCGTCATTTCGCTCAATGCAGTCGCATAGTTTTTGAACGATTCGTCTCCTTGTACGAGCTTACCGTTTTTCACATACGCTAATGTGTATGCTTCTTTCGGGGCTACGACAGGCGGTTTCGGTTCTGGTTTTGGTGTGACCGGTGGTGTTGGATTTGGAAGAACAGGCGGCTTCACCGCTGGCTTCTCAAGCAATACTTTATTGAGTCGAAGCAATGTCGCTGCCGCTTCATCACGCTTCGCTGTATTTTTCGGGCTGTAACGCATTTCTGTCCCTGCGTCATTGATCCACGTCCCGCTTGAAATTCCGTACGCATACACTTGATAGACGTTGCGAATTGTCGTTGAACCACCGAACTTGTCGCTATCTAAAATGGTAATTCTTTTCGATGCTGTTAAATTTTCTTCTGTTAAAATATTCGCAATGATCGTCGCGATTTGTTCACGTGTAATTGGATCATTCGGTAAAAATTCATTCGTGCGTGTTCCTTGTATGTAACCCGCATCGACAACAGCCATCACTTCACGAGATAAACGATGACCGTTCGTATAATCGACAAAAGATACTTGTGAGGTAGAAGGTTCTAACTTTAACATACGCGCAATAAATGCAGCGAATTGTTCGCGTGTCACCTCATTTTTCGGGTTGATCTTCCCTTGCGTATCCCCTTGGATAATCCCTAATGCAATTGCTTCTCGAACTTCTTTTTCAAGGCTCAATCCTTGTAGTTCATCTGCAGATGTTGTTACTGCCATGGAAGGCATAAGTAACAGTGCTACGACGAATGTGAGTAACCACTTCTTCATTGTGTCGTCCATCCTCCTTCTATTAGAGATATTACACTCTTTCTAGTGTACTCGTCTACTAATATATTATTACATTCTCATTACATATGGACTTCCCCGTCCAAAAAGAAAAGGCCTATGCTCTGCCTCTTCCGCCCCTTTCTTCTAGAAGCGAGATTCAATCAGCGCATAGTGCCTTTTTTTCATTGTTTAAAAAAATATTATTTTTTAATGTCGACGATGCGTCCTTCGCGTTCGTTATTCACTTTTTTCAGTGACTTTAATTGTTCTGCGAAGTTTTCCCAGTCTGATAAACCGAGGTCTGTTACGCGTCCTTCATCGTATGCTTTTTTGAACATCTCGTAGCCGTCTCCACCTTTAGCAGTGAACGCATTCGTTGCGAATTTGTATGTTTTCGCATCTTCAATCGGCTGTAATTCATTATTTTTATCATAGTATTCTACAGAAACGACACGTTGGCCAACTGGCTTTGATGAATCGAACTGTACTTTACCGCCTGAAATGTGTAAGAAACCACCGCTTTCTTGTGGGTATTCTTTCAAGCTATGTTCGAACGCATCTTTCAATTCCGCTCCTGTTAAATGCATCGTTGCGAGTGTATTCGTAAATGGTAATACGGAAATGACTTGTCCGATCGTAATTTGGCCTTTCGGAATCGATGTGCGGATACCTCCACCGTTTTGAAGTGCCATGATCGTTTCTTCACCGTCACGGTCCAATGTACGTGCTTTCGTCAACATCCCATCTGTAATGATGTTTCCGAGCGCTGTCTCGTTACGACGAACACTGTCGTTCGGATTGTCGCTCGTACGTGGGTTCGTTAAGTCTTCTAACGCTTCCGCTCCGATCGGTGTCGTCTTCAATTCTTCGATTTTTGACGAATATTCCGCGAGCACTTTTGCCGCTTCAGGATCGTCTTTACGTTCTCCGACTTTAATGAGTTCCCCTTTATATGTCGTCACGACACCTTGATCGTCAAAGGATACGTCGAGCACACCGAGGTTTTCACCGTATTGGAACGCTTGGACGATTAACGTATTGCCGATTTTAACAGGCTCGTCTAATTTCGTATGGCTATGTCCGCCGACGATGACGTCAATTTGTGGAACAGCTTTCGCTAATTCTTGGTCATTGTCGATTGCTGGGTTGTCGTCAAATCCGATATGTGTGACGGCAATCACTTTGTCGATGCCCATTTTTTCGAATTCGTTCACCATAACTTTTGCTTCTTTAATATAGTCGCTGAATTCGATTTGTTTCGGGCTTGAAATGTCTGCCGTTTCTTCCGTCGTTAAACCGAAAATTCCGACTTTTTCGCCGTCAATTTCTTTCACAATCCCTTTGTAAATGTGACCGTCTTGAATGTCGTCTGTTGCGATTTTCGTACTGAATAACCCTTCGAATAACGGGTCTTTCGAAACGTCAACGTTGCTTGAAACGATCGGGAATTGTGCTGCTTTGACAAAGTCCGCTAACGCTTTATGACCTTCTCGTGTTGAGCCGAGGTCGAACTCATGGTTTCCGAATGTCATTGCGTCGACTTTCATCATGTTCATAAACTGTAAGTCTGCTTGTCCTTTAAACTCGTTGAAGTAGAGTGAACCTGAGAAGACGTCACCCGCGTCTAACAATAAAGTGTTGTCGCGCGTTGAACGAATTTCGTTCACTGCTGTGACACGTTTCGCTGCATTGTCTAAATGCGCGTGCGTATCGTTAAAGTGCATAATTGTTAAATCAAATGTCGGCTCTCCACCTGCTTGATTGTCCGCTGGACGGTATTTGTCCGCACGGTGTAAAAACAATGCTAATTCTCCACGTGTAATCGCTGCGTCTGGTGCGAATTGTGTCGCTGTCTTACCGCTCGCAATGCCCGCCTTCACTAATGCATTCACATAAGGTGCAAGTCGTGGTGAGACGTCTGTGAACGCCGTCTTACCTTCTTCTAATGGAAGATCGTATGCTTTCACGAGCATCATCGCAAATTCTGAACGTTTTAACTCATCGTTCGGTGCGAATGTCGTTTTCGTTTTTCCTTGAATGATGTCTTTCGCTGCTAGTGCTGTTACAGCTGCTGTTGAGCGTCCTGATAAATCTTTGAACGGCGCTTCGCCTATTTCTCCATCTGTCGCAATACGTGCCGCTTTCGCAATCATTGCCGCCGCGTCTCCACGTTTTATGTTCAATTGCTCTCCGAATGAACCGTCTTGCAATCCTTGCGCAATTCCCTCATCTTTTACGTATTGAATGGCTGCATCGTACTTTGCTTCTGCTGCGACAGGTGTCATCGCTACAGCAAGAGCTGTCGTCACTGCCAAACCTGAATACATCGCTTTCTTATTCACACAAATCTTCCTTTCTATTTTCAGTTATATCCTTATTATATCATGAAAATGATGCTAATTTTCTGTTATTAAGGTTTTTACAAATCTTTGCCTCATCTTATTATTCTTTCATGTTTTCTTTTGTTATTTTCGGGTAAAAAAAGAACCAAAGCCCTGTATGGCCTTGGTTCGGTCTTTTTAGTTTAAACGGTTAATGAATGTGTCGAAATGTTTCTTCTCTACTTTGTTCGCGATTCCGAAACTTCCGTCTGCATAACCACTTGTTACTTTATTCGTTGCTAATGTGTTAATGTGACGCTCTGCCCAGTATCCTGGTTTAACGTCTGTAAATTGAACGTCTGATGATCCTGTTAAATCAAATGCGTCTACTAATACTTTTGCTAATTGTGCACGCGTAAGTGACTCATTCGGGTTGAAGTTACCGTTGTTGTCTCCCCCGAAAATCCCTGCTGCCGCTGCTGCTCCAATTTCTGCTGCAAGTGGGTGATTCGCATCAACGTCGTTGAAGTTCAAATCTGATGATGCTGGTAAATTTAATTTTTCTGCAAGAACTTTTGCCACTTCACCACGTGTTATGTATGGTGATTCTTTCTGTACTGGTGCTGCTACTGCTGGCGCTGCGTCAAAGTTTTTCACACGACGTGCTCCGATGTAACGTTTACCCCAGTAGTATGGGTCGTTCAATGCTGTAATGGTAACACCTTGGCTCGTTGAAGCGTGAATGAACTTTCCGCCTTGGATGAAGATTCCTACGTGTGATACGCCGCGACCTGATGTGTTGAAGAATACGAGGTCACCTGTTTTTAAGTTCGACTTCGCTACTGCTTGTCCTGTTCCGAACTGGCTTCCCGTCGTACGTGGAATGGAAACGCCTGCTTCACGGAAAACGTACTGTGTATATCCTGAGCAATCAAATCCTGCTGGTGTTGTTCCACCGTAACGATATTTGATCCCCATATATTTCTTACCGATATTAATTACTTGATCCGCCGATTTAGCAGATGCTGCTTCTGGCACTGACATGAAAATTAACAAACTCGCAAGTATTGTGTATACGATACGTTTCACGTTGACAATTTCCCCTTCCAATTCTTTAAATGTTATGTTGAACGTTTTGCGATAAAACGCTTTGAACTTTTTGACTAAATATAGCTTACCATACGGTTCCCTCTTTTTCGTTTACACTTATATTACAGTTATATTACAAAGAAAAGCGGTTCCAAACGTTGATATTACAACGTTTGTATTTTTATTCCACCGATAATTTCATCGTCATTTTCCCTTCGTGTAACAATAAGAGTCGGTTTGTTACAAAGAGAAAAGCGATTGTTACAACTTGAAACAAAAAAGAGTGCTCCCTTTTCTCGACGTTATGAGAAATCGGGAACACTCTTTTTTTAATTGTCGTAAATGACCGTATGGTAACGAAGGACTGTCGCTTTTCCTGCTTTATCTTGTATTCCTTTCACTTCCACTTCGAACACTTCTTCATTGCGGACCGGGTAGATCGTTTTCACAGTCGGTTGGAAAATGATCGTCGGACCGCTCCGCCCGTAGTTCGAAGCTTCTACATTAAAGAAGCCGTCTGAACGATTTGCGGAAAATGTCCATTGTTTGCCGTCGCGTACACGTTTTAATTGTACGACGACTTGCGAACGTTGTGGTGTGCGATAAAACTCGGGAGATAAACCGACAGACCATGGCAATGCTTCATGCACTTGGTTCGGCACGAATAAGTCCATCGGAAACGCTCCTTCCGCTGGCCACGTAACATGTTTGACGTCGCGATTGACTGGCGGTACGACGTAGTGATCGAACAATTTA
Source organism: Savagea faecisuis (assembly GCF_042675605.1). Taxonomy (NCBI): domain Bacteria; kingdom Bacillati; phylum Bacillota; class Bacilli; order Caryophanales; family Caryophanaceae; genus Savagea; species Savagea faecisuis. Next base: position 175,650 of record NZ_JBHTJF010000001.1, on the reverse strand, counting down.
ATCGCGTTGTACGTACGTTCTTCATCAAAAATTGTATCCGTCTTCGCTTCTCCGAATCCGACCGTCGATAAGCACGGACAGATGAGCCAACGTCGGTGACCGACATCTTTACGGTTGATCGGGTCTGAATCCATCATATATCCGTAATAAATGCTCGATGCGATGTCGTGATAGCCGTAAGCGATATTCGATGTCGAAGCACCGTTGTACGCTTTTTCATAAAAGCTACTGCTTAAATGAGGAGGCTTCACCGGTTCGTGAGATAATCCTGTATTGTTTAATGCTAGAACGAACGCCGCTGCTTGAGCTTCTTCCATATAAGGCGTCGTCACTTTTAACGTATTCGTCAATCCCGCTACTGCTCGAACGTAATAAATCGCCTGTAAAGAATGTTGCGTATACGCTTCAGATAACTGTCCAGGGCGATACGGAAGCGTCAATTTCGGTTGCACCGCTAATTTTTGTTTCGGTACAGGTTTGACGTATCGTTTATATGCCGCTTGTTGTTCTTGTTTTCGTTGGAGTGAATATAAGTTAGGAAGTGCAGGGTTTTCTTCCCCTTGCCACGTATGTGCATTGCGCTCTTCCCAACGGACAGCACGATATAAAATGTCCGCTACTTCTCCGCGTGTAATGCGATGAGACGCTTGATATTGAGAATTTTTCGGCTTTTGAATCATCCCTTTCGTCGCCAATGTTTGGATGAATGGATAGCTCCAATGACTCGGTGTTAAATCACTGAAATATCGGTCGCCGTACACAGGATCTAATTGAAAAGCGGTCGCGACTACTTTCGCAAATTGATCGCGTTGTATCGAATCTTTCAGGCGAAATGTATTGTCTCGGTATCCTTGCATCGCACCGATCGCGTTCAACTTCACAACGTACGGATAATACCACGTATTCAATGATAAATCTTTATAATACAAAGCAGATGATTGCTGTACTTGAAGCGGATAACGGTGATGCTCTAATGTCGAGGCAATCATTTTCGCCGCTTCCCCTCTCGTCACATATGCGTTCGGACGAAATGTACCGTCAGGATGACCGGAAATAATGGAACGCTCCGTTAAGTAGTCGATTCCTTCATAGTAAGGAGACTGTTTCGGTACGTCTTTAAAATTCGCTGCTTCTACGTGCCATGGCATGAACATCCACATAACGATCAATGTTGCACTGATCCACCATTTTTTATTCAAGCAACTACCCCCTTTTTTACAATCTATTTTTCTTATTGTATCATATTACGTAGCAGTCTATCGGCCGATTATCGCCCGTCATTTTTGCGGTGATGACCGCACGTTAAGACTTTTGCCATAGACGTTAGAAAGCGGTGGTTTGCATGAAAAAACGAATATCCAAACTTATACTCTTCGCGCTTATTTTTGTATTGAGCGCTTGTCAACTTGAAGTGGAAAATGAGCACCAACCTTTTATGCTATCGCTCAGTGAAGACGTTTCTATTGAGCTCCCTTCTTTATCCCAACCTTCGCATACAGAAACGATCGATAAAATTCATGCGGTCGATGACATTTACGTATTCGATGTAGAAGGTGGCACGTTCACGATTACGAAACGCGTGATCGATGAAGATACGATGCTTTTCTTTGAAGCGGTGCAAACAGGAGAACGTCCTTTACATATTCCGTATACGATGAAGACGGCGACGGAGACGTATTCGTTTCACCCGTTCGCACAGCCTATCGTCGAAGAACATCACGACGTATTCGGTATCGACTATACGACGAACTTAAAAGGTTATGTACAGTCGGATGCTGGGGAGTGGATCATCTCTCAAAACTACCGCTCCGTCCCACGCGTCATGGAATATGAAGATGGCACGACGAGTACGGTCCGTCATTTAGTAGAAGAAGATGACGGCTTAACGATCGCGCTCGACGATGACGAGTTACAATTTCAACAGACGATCGAAACGAGTCACGTCGACGAGCGGAACGAACAATGGTTCATGTTTAGCTCAGAGCCACTGTTTACGAGCGAGTTATGGGAAGAGTATCGCGATGAGACGAATGAACAGTTTTTACGTTCAGCAAAATGGCTCACACCGACAGGCATTTATACGAAATTGCCTTGGTCGATTGAACCAGCGACCCAACTCGGTTACGGACGCAATCCACAATTGATGCAAGGGCAACTATTTCTCGATTATTACGAAAGGGAAAAAGAACGTTTCTTCTACAATATGATCGTTCATAGCGTCAACGTGTTAATGGATTATAAAGGCGACGCCACTACGTTTTATACAGAGTATACGAGCACGTGGTTGAAAAAAGAGTACGGCATTACCGCTCCGTATACAGATACGCGACATAACGAACTCATTTCACTCTTTTTGACGAATGTGCGCCCTTACGTTCAAGATGAGGCGTTGGAGTCGATTCATTTATTGTATGCGGACTTTTTAGTCGAACAGGCAGAGCAAAACAATACGTTACCGACCGAGAACGGGTTTTACATTTTAGATTACTTCTCCCCTACACAGACGAAGCCGACTCACGTCTCGCTCAATCATGCGCTCGGTGAGTTGCATTACGTTTTACAAGCGTACGAGGCGAGCGGAGACCAACGTTACTTACAGCTCGGCACGATGATGAAAAATGCGGTGGAAGATAGCGGTACGCATTGGATTGATGAGGAGACAGGTGATCTCTTTTACCGTATCGCAGCGGACTATTCTTACGGTGGAACAGATTACGAACAGTTGACATTGCGCGATTTGTTGACGGCAGTGGAAGACTTCCGACGTCTCGACATTCCGTATGATGACGTGTTTTACACATTAATTAAACAGAAGCGAGAATTTCTCCAGCAACAACAAATTCCTTTAAAAGAAGATATTAAAGAAAAAATAAAAGCGCTCGAACTGCAATAATAAACGACGGAAACAGCGATGTTCTCACTGTTTCCGTCGTTTTATTTGAACTTATTATTCAACTTTTGTTCGAAATGTTTCAACGTATGTTCAGGTGCGATCCCTTGTCGATTTAATAAAAATGGGTCGTCTCCTAACAACACTGTCCCTGGTTGTGTCGTGAAAGCGAACTCGATTTCCGCTTCTTTCAACGCTTCGCGTGCAGCAGGCGTATTTTGACCGAACGGATAAGCGAGTGCGATAATGTGCGACGTATCTCCTGCGTATCCTTTCGCAATTTGCGCTTTACTCGCCATCACATCTTCGTACACTTCTTCTTTCGTACTGTGCAACAACAAACCTTCTCGCGTTCCTTTTTTAAAGACGTGCATGTAATGCGTATGGCTTTGGAAGTTGTAAATGTCTTCTGTCATCGCCATCTCTTTTAAGCCGACGTTTTGTAGTCCCTCCGGATCCCAAGGAGCGGATTGTTGGCGTAATTTCCCTGAAATTAAAAACGACACTGCTGGATAATTGTATTGTTTTAAAATCGGATATGCATATTTCACTGTCGATAAAATACCATCATCAAATGTAATTAAGACGACACGTTTATGTAAGTTCACTTCTCCATTTTTCCAAGATTTGAACGTGTTTAACGTAATCGGCGTCCAGTTGTGACGATTTAAATAGTCCATCTGTTCTTCAAATTGACGTACGTCGATCACCATGCGATTGTTTTTTTGCGAAGATTGTGCCGCATTTTCTAACATATGGTGGTACATGAGAACAGGAATTCCTGAATCTTTCACCGTATCTTTTTTATCTACGTACGCTCGGAGCCCTCCGATTTGAATGCGGTATTGCGCTCCTTCCTCACCTAAAACGACGAGACGCATATCAGGTTGAATCGTTCCGATCGCTTTCCCTTTCGCTTCAAGGCGCATCGGCGTTAATTTTTTCGTCAATACGGTATTTTTCCCTTTCGTCACGTTCGGAACGTACCCTTCTTGAATGCGAACAGACTCTTTCAACAACGTCACTGTCCCATTTCCGAAAGCGACTTCATACCCTTGTGCTGTCTCTTGTAAAACAGGCAAAGTGACCCCTTCATTTATTTCCAATACGGTGAGGCGCTTCCCTTCGATCCATTGAAATCCATTCGCTTTTTCAATCGTTTCAAGTGTAAATCCGTTCGGCTCTGGTTGTGGTTCGGGAGCTGGTTCTGGATTCGGGGTAGGTTCTGATGGTTCAATGATTCCTCCATCTAAAACGAATAACATTTTAGCGAAGTCCCCGCGCTTCATCGATTGAGCTGTTCCGTATTTCGTAGCGCTCACACCGTTCGTCACTTCACGTTCGACGAGCGCTCGTACCGCTTCTACGTAACGCTCATTCACATCTGTAAAAGGAAGTTCTAATGCTGTCGTTGCTTGCAAATCGAACGCCGCTTCTTTCGTAACGAGTAGAGCGAGCTCGCCACGCGTCATTTCATCTGAAAAGCCGTACTTCGTTTCCGTCTTTCCTTGAATGATGCCTAAATGATGTAATGTACGAATCGCAATTTGTGCATCTTGTCGATGAGCAGGAATGTCCGTAAAAGCAACTTCAGGTGCTTCTTCATCCCAAACATTCAATGTGCGAGCTAAATAAACTGCCGCATCTCCTCGTGTAATCGTTTTGGAGACTCCGAACTCTGTCGAGGACATCCCTTGAATTCCTTTGTCTAACATATATTGTACGGCTTCTTCATAACTCGCTGGGACATCGGTAAATGTCCCATTCGCTTGAGCTCGTCCCATCGGCAGTGCGATGAGGACGAATAACAATAGCCAAATGATACTTCGTTTCCAAACTTTCACGTTGTTCTCTCCATTTCTTCTCTTTTTTGTTTTTTCGATTTCCATAAATCTTGTGCCGCTCCTGATCCGAGTATGACACCGATAATGATGAGGACGAATGCGAACAGGTGGCGCACAGTTAACGTTTCTCCTAAGAAGACGACGCTACCGAGTAAGGAGAAAAGTGTATTTAAGTTAATGAAAATAGCTGCTTTCGTCGGGCCGATTTCTCCTACCGCTGCATTGTATAACATATGACCGACTGCCGTTCCGACAATTCCACTCACCGCAAAGCCGAGCCAAAATTTCGGAGGTGTCTCCAACATGACGCGCCATTCGCCAGGCTCTTGAATGAAGCCGAGCACGATGAGGATGATACTTCCAATGAGCAACATGTATCCTGTCAAGAGACGTGGATCTAATGTGCGCGCTGCTTTTGCAATAATTAAAAATGACAACACTTGCGTTAAAATCGCAATGAAAATAAAACTATCCGCCATCGATAAGCCGGTAAATTCTCCCCCATTCAGCAAAGTGACGGAGCTGACTCCGACAAATCCGAAAGCGACCCCGACCCATTGGAGACGGGATGGATAATTGCGTAATATGAGTGCCGTGAGCACTGCGGTGAGAACAGGTCCTGTTCCGAGAATGAGGCCTGCGCTCGTGCCGGACGTTTGCGTAAGTCCGACGTTTAAAAAGTAATGGTGTATCGTGACGTTTAACAATGCCCCTCCTGCAATGTAAAGCCATTCTTTTCCGCGCGGTAGGCGTACGAGACCCATGACGGACAAGATGACGAATACGCTAATTGCTGCTAGTAAAATTCGGAAGCCCGTCAGCGTAATCGGACCGACGTACGTCAATAAATATTTGAGCAATGGTAAGTTCATTCCCCATATAAACATGACGAGTACTGTAATTGCATACACTTTTGCCATTCGACTCATGCGTCTTCTTCCCCTCTTTGTTTGAATATTGCTATCGTATCATTTCCGACAAAAAAACGACAAGTGTCTGAAGTAGCGTTCTACTCCTCACTTGTCGTTCTCTCTATTCAATCAAGTATTTCACGTAGTTTTTCCATCCGAACGTTTTCCACGCTTCACGTTCTGGCCACGTCATACGAAGAGGCATGCCGACACGCGTTAAGTCGAGCGCGTCTTTCAAGACGACTTCGCCTTCCGCCAAACTCATCGTAATCGCATCATCTTCTAAAATGAAGTCGATGGCGATCATTTCTTTCGTCGGAATTCCTTCTTCGTTCAAGACGTAGACGACTCCTTCATTCGTCGCTTCACGTTCGATATAATCGAGCGGTACGACGACGCTATCTGTCGCTTCTTGACCGATCAGTGCGATGTCATAACGTTTGCCATATGGCGTTTCTTCCACTGTGCCGAGCGGGTCGACGCGCACTTCGTACAAGTTTTGAATCTGTTCGTCATCGAATGCTTTTTCGAACAGTTCGAGTGTAGAAGAAGCTTTCGCTGGAATTGTATCGAGACGGTCCAACGTTCCTTCTCCACGCTCTTCAAATTCGTCATACGTAATGAGGACGTCATTGCCGAGCATTAAATCTTCCCACTCTTCTTCCGTCACGTACGTCACTAAATCTGCCGCTTCACTATAAATGTCGATTGTCGGACGATTGCTGTGACGGTCGACATGTGCGACGACTCCCGAAATCGGGCTGACGATTGCTGGACGGACGTAGCTTTGATCAATTTGGTAGTCGAGCATATTTAACTGACGATCGATGCTCGCAAGTTCGCGTTCCGCTTCTGCAATCGCTTGTGCGTAAGAACCGCGTTGATCCATCTTCACGTTAAATTCTAAGTTCAATTCTTCTGCAAGTTGAGATAATGAAGAGTTTACCGACTCTTCACTTTCCGCATTGGAGCGTTCTTCTTGTAACATCGCGACCGTATCTTCAATGCGTTCGCGCTGTGTTTCGAGCGCGCTCTGTTCCGCGATCCACGCGTCAACTTGTCCGTCGATGCGTTCCGTTTCGAGCAGGACGAGTTCATCTCCAGCATAAACGGTATCTCCTTCTTGAATGAGCCACTGTTCGATCGCTTCTTCATCATTGACATAAAGCGTCACAATTTCACGAGGTGCGAGATAACTTGGCTTCTCAATTTCTTGACGAATATCCTCTTCTTCAGCGACGAACGATTGCTTTACAATTTTCGTCTTCGCTACGTTGCTATCTTCAGAAAAAACGAGATAGCTGTTCACAGCGATAAATAAAGATAAAACGAGCGCCACTAAAAGAACTAACCACTTTTTCATCGGACGCCACCTCCCATGAGTGAACGATACAAGTCATCGAAAGGAGTTAAACTAAGCCCCGCGATAATTAATGTCATAAATAAGTGCAAACCGATGACGATGACGAGCGCACGTTTCCCATTCGGTTCAATCGCTTTAATAAAACGATATTGCAACATCACAATGATAATTGTGAAAATTGACCATTGATTGAGAAAATAAACGAGAAATTCATTGTCGATCCATCGGTGCGCTAACGGACCGAATGAAAAAATAGACAATGAAGCGACTTCATCACGCATCGCAAAAAATAAAGTTAACAATGCTTTATCAGCGATATACAAACTTGCTACAATGAGTTGTAAAGGTAAAAAAGCACGGTACGGAATTTCGGTAAATGCCGCAAAAATAAACGATATTCCAAAAATAATGAACGCAACATATAGTCCGCTATACATTAAACTTCCTATTAATGACGTGAGACGTGCTACTTGATACATCGCCTCCCCTTCTTGCGCTAAAATGTGCATCACCGTATGTGAGCCGAAGCCGTATACGTTACGGAATCCAAATAGCAAAAAAGAAATAGCAAAGACGAGAAACAATGCACGTTTTGTCGGACGCAACTCACCTTGCATCGTATGCGCTGCGAGCTGTTCTGGACGCGTCATATAATGAAAGTGACGATAATCATAAACCATAAACGGAATCTCCCTCTTCCTTCATAATCTCTTTTATCATACCCTTTTTTGCTTCATTAAAAAACCATTACACTAAAAATCTTTCAAAATTGAAGTTACTATACGAGCCATTTGCAAATAAATAGAGTGAATGCTCCTTCAAAAAAGAACATTCACTCTATCTTTCATTATTTTCTATTTATACTCTTTGCGTGTAGCAAGTTGGAATATCATATCGCACACTTCTAATTTCTCCTCAAATTGCAAAGTGAAAAAACGAATTAAATATTGAAATTGATTCGCTTCATGCATATTGTCTTCAGTTTGAGATGCATGCCAAAATTTAATTTTTCGATCGAGACAATCGATTTGAATTAAATGTTTGTATGTACGATACAACGATGGATAAATTATATTGAATTGTCCAACTGACAAATCATATTTTTCGAGATTCTTCATTCGCACCCCTTTGAAAAATTCACGGACTTGTACAATATCATCTGGCAGACTAGGCATAGACAATACAATTTTCTCCAACTGTCCCTTCACCCCATTTGTATTTTTCTGATAATTTACTATATTTTTCTATCGTTTTGTTATGGAACTAACAATATGTTAACAATTTGTTAGTTCCATCAAAAAATGTTTCATTCTTTTTTACAGTAAAGAGAGAAAGGGTGAGCTATTATGCGTTCTTTTGGAGCACAATTTAAAGAATATCGTGAAAGTTATTTAAACATTACACAAACAGAAGCTGCGGCCGCTTTAAATATGAAAAAAGAATCCCTCTCTCAATACGAACGAGATCATCGGAACTTCCCGCCAGAAGACTACAAATTGGCACGGGAAATCTTTCAAATACCAGACGATTATTTTATCGCGATGGTGACCGGTGTTCCTTTAAAATCCGTTCGAGCGAAAGAACAGTCTTTACCTGAGGTGACGAAAGATCTACGCGTTTCCTATCAAGATCACTTTCTCGAGCAGTTCGAAGACGTCATCCTTCAAAATGATGAAATGCGAGAATTGATCGCATTAGTCGCTTTGCTCGATAAAAAATATCAACGACAACTATTGAATACATTTAAAGGTTTTACAAGTTTATATCAAAATGAAATTACAAAAAATGAACGATTAAAAAAAGAACTCGATGAGTGTAAACGTCAGTCGAAAGCTTAAAGAAAAGGTGGAATCGATTTCCACTTCTCTCTTTAAGCTTTTTTTCATTCGTAACGTTCGGTTTTCACAACGACAAAAAACATGTATAATTGGTAAAATATACGTTTATCGATTGAAATAGATGTCGAAGTAAACCGATTTGCGAAAGGAGTCTTTTTATTATGTTTTCTAAAGAAACGATCCCTCTATTTTTTGCTACGCGTGCGGAATCTGCTATGGAAAGTGCTTTGCATCATTTAAGCCCGCTCTTCTCTTTCGATCTCGTACAAGAAACGTTGCGCAATGTGCGCTTTGGGAATGCGGAATATATGTATTGCGATGAACGATTTTTAACAGTGACGTGGCGCATTGAAAATGAAATGATCTCATTACACTTACATGATGAAGCGTTACTTGAATATGAGACAGAAGGGGTCGATGAGTTTTTATTGTTGCCGATTTTTTTAACGTATCAATTGTTTTTCTCGTTACAGGAGCGTCTTTCTAAATGGCGTTCGACTGGCTCCGCGAAAGCACTTGAACGTTCTCCTCATTCATGGTTGGAGCACTTTACACAATTGACCGAGCAACTTAATAAAAATGACTATCGTTCGATTCGCGAATTAGAACGCCAACAATCATTCATTCGAGAGCAATTCATCCCTTTCCAACCGTATGAATGGGAATGGCGACCGATCTTCAATTTGTATCAATCGTTATTAATGGCAGAAACGTTACTTCCTCAAATTTCACGCATTTTAACGAATCAACCTGAACTCCTCCAATACGAAAGTTGGATTGCGGAGCGCTTAGTGGAAGATTTGTTAGATAATATCGAGCGTGCAGTCGGTCAAATGGTCGTCTCGCATACGTTGTTCGGAATCGAGCCTTTTTTATTGAAGTTACCTGAACTCATTGCACGTGCGACGATGCAAACGACGGATTTGTTCAAACCGCGCTTCAGCTTGTATCAATTGCTATGGAAGTCTTCTTTAATGTCGTCCACGCAATACGAAGCGGAAAAAGAACGACTCGCGAATTGTACACATCCAGATACTCCATTTTTCCGCGCGCTTTTCTTCATTGAAGAAGGGGAAGATGTTCCAGCTACTTTCGCGATTCACGATTGGACGGAAAAACAGTTGCTCACCGCTTTACACTTTGCGGAATATGCGGATGCGGAAGATCGAGAAGATATCGTTTTAATGATTGCAGACGTTATCGAAAAAGAATTAGAAACGTTGTTGCACCGAGATTTAAACCCTTTACTGTTAACACAAAGGCTCTATATGATCGACCATCTCTTTTACTTCACGTCGAAACATCAAGCCGTTCGTGAAAAAATGTTCCGAAAGTATCCGTTAGAAAGTCGCGAACTGTACAGTAACTTATTAATTGAAGAAGAGCGTTTCGATGAATGGTTAGCGTTTAATCAAGCGTTCGAAACGTCTCCTCACATTATTGAAAATCAATTAGATTTCGTCATTCAAAAAAGTCCGAAGCATGCCGTGCTTGCGATGCATCCGTTCGTCTTACGCGAAATCGAACAGAAAACACGCCCGCATTATAAGCGTGCCGTCCGCTTTTTGAAAAAGATGCGCACGTGCGCAAACCGCGGTGGTATGCATAGTTGGTGGAATACGTATGTCGACCAATTGCGCGACTCGTTCCGACGCTTGCGTGCATTGCAGGAAGAAATTGAGAAAGGGAAGATTTATTTATGAAACGAATGATTGCATTACGGATCGAGCAAAAAGCGAATCATTGGGTGCTCACGTCAACGGGAGATCAACCGCTCCGTCCATTCGAACTGGCACAACGGATCGCTTTTCACGACTTTCCTTCTTCTCTCGGCTTACAGTTAGAAATGTCCGGAGATTCTCTTTTATTATCGACGGAGCAGTTATTGCGTTTACTCGATGAATCACGGTTACACTTCATCGCATTCGAGGGAGCGGATGCACAATCGGAGCAATATGTCGTGGCGATTCGACAGGCGACGAAATGGCTTCGCACGAACGATTGGCAAGCGTTAACGCTCGATGATGAGGAACGTTTTTCATTCGAACATGATGATCCACTCGTCGCCGAATTGTTGACGACGTTCATCAATGAACGATTTCGCTCCGTACCTGCGGAACAATTGCCGCGCGTCATGCAGTTTATGAACGAACATGCAGTACTCGAACAGCCGAACGCACTGCCTATCCGTCTCGCCTTGCGCTTAACAGAACCGGAAGAAGAAGAGACGCATTGGCTTGCGGAAGTCGTCATCATTACTGAAAAAAATACACATTGGACACCCGCCCGTTCGAAAGTGAATGCACCTATCGAGAAAGCGCTGCTGAAAAAATGGAAGCCGTATGCAGAAGAACTTGCGACGTTGCAAAATCAGTTGCTGTCACTCTGTCCGACTTTTTCTGTCGATGAAGCGGAACACTTTTTCTACGCTTCTTTAAACGAGCGTCAAGTGCAACAATTGTTAAAAGAAGATTTAACTTTATTGCGTGCATTCGACTTTGAAATCATTTTGCCTTCTTGGCTGAAACAATTGACGGAGACGAAAGTGACGGCACGTGCAGAAGCGATGACGTCATACAAGAAGACCGCTTCGTTCGATGACATCGTCGAGTTCGATTGGCAATTTGCGATCGGTGACCAACAGATCGACCGGGCAACGTTCGAACAATTGCTTGAAGAACAACGCCAATTTATTCGCATCGCTGATGAATGGTTCCATATCGACGACGTCGCACTTCAAAAATTAAAACAATTGATTGAAGAAGCGGAGTCGAAAGAATGGACGGTTCGCGAGTTGCTTCTCGAAAAGCAAGCGGATGACGAAAATGATTCAAAAGCGTTATTCCAAGATGACGGAGATTCTCCTGTCCTCGCGTTCACATTAAATCAGCAATTGCGCAAATTTGCGCAAACGTTTCGTGAGAAAAAAGAAATTCCGGTCGTACCGCTCCCTAACACATTGCAAGCGACGCTCAGACCGTATCAACGAGAAGGATTCGACTGGCTCGTCTTCATGCGTCAATACGAATTTGGTGCTTGTTTAGCAGACGACATGGGACTCGGAAAGACGATTCAATTAATCGCCTACTTACTTCACGTAAAAGAACAAAACATAGCGCAATCGCCTGCTTTAATCATCTGTCCGACGAGCGTGCTCGGCAACTGGCAAAAAGAGCTCGAACGATTCGCGCCATCCTTGAACGTTCACGTCCATTACGGCCAATCGCGCGTCGGAGAAGAGTTTAGCGAGTGGATGAGCGAGACCGATGCCGATGTCATTTTGACGACGTACGGTACGGCGACACAAGATAGCGAAGCGCTCCAACGTGTCGTCTTCTCAACGATCGCACTCGATGAAGCACAAAACATTAAAAATATGCAGACGAAACAGTCGCGCGCCATCCGTTCTTTACAAGGGCATCATTACATCGCCTTAACGGGAACGCCGATTGAAAACCGTTTGAGCGAGTTATGGGCGATTTTTGACTTCATGTTCCAAGGGTATTTCGGTAGCTTTACGACATTTACGAAAGAGTACATTATCCCGATTGAACGAGACGATGACGAAGCGACGAAACGTGAATTAAAGTTAAAAATCGAGCCATTTTTATTGCGACGTACAAAAAACGACCCGCATTTAAAGCTCGACTTACCTGAAAAAGTCGAACAAAACGAATACGTGCCGTTAACGGAAGAACAAGCCGCGCTCTACGAAGGATACATTCAATCATCGAAAGAGAAAATGCGCGACGCCTCACCTTTCGAGCGAAAAGGAATTGTGTTGGCGATGTTAAATCGTTTAAAACAGTTATGTAACCATCCAGCGCTTTATTTAAAAGAACCGATCGTCGATGCACCTCGTTTAATGGAGCGCTCTTATAAGTTAGACGAAATCGTAAAGCGAAGTGCTCAAATTGCCTCTGACGGCGAGCAATGTTTAATTTTCACGCAATATTTAGGAATGGGTGAACTCATTCAATATTGTCTCGATGAACAGTACAACTTAGACGTGCCGTTTTTAACGGGAAGTATGCGCAAAGACGAACGAGACCGTCTCGTCGATGCGTTCCAAAACGGCGAGTTCCCGATCTTTATTTTATCTTTACGTGCGGGAGGAACGGGTTTAAACTTAACAGCCGCAAACTACGTATTACACGCAGACCGTTGGTGGAACCCGGCCGTCGAAAATCAAGCGACGGACCGCGCGTACCGTATCGGACAGACGAAATTCGTCCACGTCTCGAAGTTCGTCACACTCGGTACGATTGAAGAAAAAATTGACAAAATGTTAGAAGAAAAAATGGCACTTTCCGATGAGCTCGTTCAATCGAGTCGTTGGATTACGGAGTTATCAGATGAAGAATTAGATCAGCTGTTTTCTCTTTAAACGAGCAAAAGACGACTAGCCCCTCAACTAGTCGTCTTTTTTGACGTTCACGCCTTCTTCCTTTTTGTTTCCTCTCATTTTAAAATAGCAATTGTGTGTTCGGTTCTACATATTGTGGTGATGTATCCAATTCCTCATACTGTTCAGTTTTTTGTGTAGACGTTGATTTTTTCGCTAAGAAATGGATGCGTTCGACGACAACTTCTGTCACGTAGCGTCTCTCACCATCTTCTCTTTCATACGAGCGTGTTTGGATTCGGCCAACGATGGCGACGAGTTGCCCTTGTTCACAGTAAGTTGTCACAAGTTCCGCCTGTCTTCCCCAGGCGACACAATAGATGAAGTCCGCCTCCTGCCCTGAAGCTGTTTTAAAAGCTTTCGGAACAGCTAAAGTAAACGTTGCGCGCTGCTTACCACTTTCCGTCACTTTCTCTTCAGGATCTCTTACAAAACGTCCTACTAAATTAACTTGATTCACTTTGTCCCTCCTTTCACTTACACTATAAAATGATTTGCATTTCGTCGCAAAAAGCGTTTTCCCTTTTTATGAAGATTTCTCCCATCAATTTTTAGTTTTCAATATGATTTTTTAAAAAATAGGCTACATTTTTCGATTTTGGACGCATTCCATCGATTAAATTTAGATTTTCGGAAAAAACTACAATAAAAAACACCTTTTCCATTTCGGAAAAGGCGCTTCGCTTTATTCTGTATCTTCCGGATATCGTTTGCCGTTAGCGGCTTTCGTTAAACGGTTCATCACTGCTGAGCCGACACCCGATACGTTCGTTTCTACCGCGAGAATGACATCCGCATCGGTTAAATCACATTGACGGAGTGCTCGGTATAAGTTCGCAGCCATCGCTGTATGATCATCGATTTGACCGATGGAGAAATACCAGTCCGCCGTTTCTTCAAACAGTTCGTCCGGTCCGATAATGGCAATTTTTTGATCATTCGCGTGAATTTGTCTCACCGCTTCTCGCAATTCGATTTCATTAGGGTCGACGACAAACAGTGGTGCTTCTGGCGCGTAATGCATATATTTCATACCAGGTGCACGCGGAGCTGCTTGCGCTTTGACTGTAATGTCTTCTTCTACCGGACCGATCACTTTTTGAATGCTTTCTTTTGGCACTCCACCCGGTCGTAAAATCGTCGGCGGTGTCGTCGTCATATCTAAAATCGTCGACTCGACCCCGACTGCTGTCGACCCGCCGTCTAAAATGACAGGGACGCGACCGTTCAAGTCTTGCGCGACGTGCGCGGCTTCAGTCGGACTCGGCTTTCCGCTACGATTCGCACTCGGCGCAGCGATCGGTGCATCGACGCGACGAAGTAATTCCAATGCGACGGGATGGTTCGGCATACGCAAGCCGACCGTCTCTAACCCAGCTGTTACATTGCGCGCAATTTTGCCTGGTTGCTGGTGAAAAATTAATGTGAGCGGCCCTGGCCAAAAAGCATCCATTAAAGCATGCGCATCCGCTGAAACATTTTTCGCCAGTTGTTCGACTTGTGAAGTGCTTCCGATATGGACGATGAGCGGATTATCCGAAGGACGTCCTTTCGCTTGGAAAATCGCTTGAACCGATTGTTCTTCTGTTGCGAGTGCTCCTAATCCATAAACTGTTTCCGTAGGGAAGGCGACGATGCCTCCTTCACGTAAAACGGCCACTGCTCGTTCGTACCCTTCGTTCGTCGTTTCATCTTCTCGTATCGTATAAACCACTGTTTCCACATTTCTTCCCCTTTCTATTTCGAATCTTTAATTTGAAAGTGCATACACGATGCGATCTTTTCCGTGCATGTCACGTTCTG
This sequence comes from Savagea faecisuis, assembly GCF_042675605.1. Classification (NCBI taxonomy): domain Bacteria; kingdom Bacillati; phylum Bacillota; class Bacilli; order Caryophanales; family Caryophanaceae; genus Savagea; species Savagea faecisuis. The sequence goes on along the minus strand of NZ_JBHTJF010000001.1, from coordinate 160,596 downwards.
TGCCGACTATCGCTTCTGGAAATCGTTCGCGTAACAGTTGTTCGACGCGTTCTTTTTGAGCGAATCCTATTTCAAAAGCGACACAGCGCGGCGTTCCTTCAATCGCGTTGATCCACTGTTCGTACAAAGCGTACCCTTCGTCTTCCGCAAACAATGCAAGATGCGGCTCATAACGTAAAGTGCTTTCGGACATGAGCGATTTTTCATTTTCACTAATGTATGGCGGATTCGATACGATAATATCGAATGGTTGCTCCACTGCTTCGAGGCCGTCGCTTTGAACGAATGTAATGTCCGCTCCGAGCTCTTCCGCATTGCGTTTTGCAACATGTAGCGCATCTTCTGAAATATCGACTGCTGTCACGTCGAAATGACGATTTTCTAACTTTAAAGTGAGCGCGATCACACCGCTCCCCGTTCCGATATCGAGCACACGCAACGATTCATCGCCGAACTTTTGTAAAATAAAGTAGACGAGTTCTTCCGTTTCAGGTCGCGGAATGAGCACATATTCGTTCACGTGAAATGTGTATCCGTAAAAGTACGCCCGTTCAAAAGCATATTGTAACGGATATCCTGCTTCTACTCGTTTAACGACATGACGTAACGTCTCTTCCTCAGTCGGTGTCACTTCTGCCGTTCCGTCGTGGACGAGTTCGGCATACGAACATTGAAATAATTCTTCTACTATGTAACGTGCAACGGAAGCGTCGAATTGTCGTTCGAGCTCCTGTCGCACTTGTTGTCGCGTTTTACGCATGTGAATTTAAACTTTCTAAATTCGCTGTCTGTTCTTCAATCATGAGCGCATCTAACAATTCATCGAGCTTCCCTTCGATAATTTGGTCGAGCTTTTGAATCGTTAAGTTAATACGGTGGTCCGTCACACGGTTTTGCGGATAGTTGTATGTGCGGATTCGTTCCGAGCGATCTCCTGTACCGACTGCGCTTTTACGTTGTTCTGCGTATTCCGCTTGCGCTTCTTGTTGCGCCGCATCGTAAACACGTGCTTTCAATACTTTCATCGCTTTTTCACGGTTTTTAATTTGTGATTTCTCATCTTGCATCGACACGACGATTCCTGTCGGTAAATGTGTAATACGAACCGCTGAGTCTGTTGTGTTAACGTGCTGTCCACCCGCTCCACTTGAACGGTACGTATCAATTTTTAAATCTTCGTTGCGAATTTCGATGTCGACGTCTTCCGCTTCTGGTAAACAAGCGACCGTCGCTGTTGACGTATGAACACGTCCGCCTGATTCTGTCTCTGGGATACGTTGTACACGGTGCGCGCCGTTTTCGTATTTGAAACGAGAATATGCACCTTGTCCTGTGATCATGAAAATAATTTCTTTATAGCCGCCGAGTTCTGTCGGTGATGCTTCAATTGTTTCGACACGCCAGTTGTGCGCTTCTGCATAACGGCTATACATGCGGTGTAAGTCCGCTGCGAAAAGTGCCGCTTCGTCTCCACCTGCTGCGCCGCGAATTTCCATAATGACGTTTTTATCATCATTCGGATCTTTCGGAATGAGTAATACTGTGAGACGCTCTTCCATCTCTTTAATCGCTGGCTCTAATTCGTCGAGTTCCATTTTGACGAGTTCGCGCATTTCATCATCGAGTGATTCTTCTAACATCGGCTTCGTCGTTTCGTACTGTTCTTTCGCTTTCTTATATTCGCGATAAACGTTTACTGTCTCTTGTAAATCTGAATGTTCTTTCGAATATTCACGTAATTTATCGATGTCACTGACGACATCTGGGTCACTCAATAATTCGTTTAAGTCATTGTATCGATCTTCTACTGCTTGTAATTTATCAAACATCATTTACACCTCTACTATTTTTTCCATCTTCTATTATTGTACGGGAAAAAGGTCCCCGTTTACAACGTTTATCTCCAATTGAAAAAATCACAAAAAGTAAAAAGGCTAAGTCTTTCTACTTTTGTGATTCTTTTTCACTATCCTTCTCGTCTCGGTACGATATGATGCGCACGACAGCGCGGTTCGTATGCTTCTTGTGCTCCGACTAAAATGACCGGGTCATCGTAATAAGCAGGTTGCCCATCAATGAGTCGTTGCGTGCGACTCGAAGGCGAGCCACAAACTGTACATACCGCTTGTAATTTCGTCACATGTTCGGCGATTGCCATTAGACGTGGCATCGGTCCGAACGGTTCTCCTCTGAAATCTTGATCGAGTCCCGCTAAAATGACGCGAAAGCCACGTTCTGCAAGAGTCGATGCCACTTCAGGTAAATCCGAATCAAAAAATTGTGCTTCATCGATGGCGATGACGTCATACGACGCGTCTACTTCGTCCAACATCGTACGCGACCGGTCGATCGGCATCGCAAGAGCCTCTGTTCCATCATGACTAACAATCGCTTCCTCGCTATATCGATTATCGATGACCGGCTTAAATACCGCAATTTTTTGTTTGGCAAATTGTGCTCTTCGGACACGGCGAATGAGTTCTTCTGATTTTCCCGAAAACATACTGCCACAAATCACTTCTATCCAACCGCCTTGCATCGCTACATACATCGTGCACATCCTCCTCTTAATCTATGTAAACAAATTGAAATACCCGCCATGTGCGGCAGCACGTGACGGGTATAAATCCACACTGTTTGTATTATTTTTCTTCTTTGAGGCCATATTTTTTGTTGAAGCGGTCGACACGTCCGTCCGCTGCAGCAAATTTCTGACGTCCAGTGTAGAATGGGTGACATTCTGAACAAATCTCAACGCGAATGTCTTCTTTGACTGAACCAGTTTCGAATGTGTTACCACATGAACAAGTTACTTTCGCTGTTTTGTAATCTGGATGAATTCCTGCTTTCATCGGTCTCTCTCCTCTCGCCCTGAACCATCTGGAACAGAGTGTAAAATATATTTGCGTAGATTTTGCCACGCAACAAAAGACTGATGCCTTACACGACCCGTATATGTCAGTCGCATATGCAAGATGGTAGTAAAACCATACTCGAAAATTATAACAAGGTTTTTTCGTTTTGACAAGTCCTTTGTTTTCAATTTGTTACCAGTTAAATGAGCCCCTTTCCGTTGCGCTGTGCTTTCATTTTTTCATTCAAATTGTTGAAAAATTCTTCATTCGTCTTCGTCTGACGTAAAGCGCGTAAAAAGCGTTCTGTAAAGTCTGGTGTGTTTGAAAATGTTTTGCGAATCGCCCACAATTTGTCGAGCTGATCTTTTTCGATGAGCAATTCTTCTTTTCGCGTTCCTGAGCGGCGAATGTCGAGTGCTGGGAAAATACGGCGCTCAGCAAGTTGTCGATCGAGATGCAATTCCATATTGCCCGTTCCTTTAAATTCTTCATAAATGACTTCATCCATACGTGAACCTGTATCGACGAGTGCTGTCGCTAAAATCGTCAAGCTTCCGCCTTCTTCTAAGTTACGTGCTGCTCCGAAGAAACGTTTCGGACGGTGGAAGGCTGCTGGGTCAATCCCTCCTGATAATGTACGACCGCTCGGTGGGATGACTAAGTTGTACGCGCGTGCGAGACGTGTAATCGAGTCCATTAAAATGACGACGTCACGCTTATGTTCGACGAGTCGCATCGCACGTTCTAATACGAGTTCTGTCACTTTCACATGGTTTTCTGGCACTTCATCGAATGTCGAGCTAACGACGTCCGCATTGACAGAACGTTCAATATCCGTCACTTCTTCTGGACGTTCATCGATGAGTAGAACGATTAATTCTGCTTCTGGATGGTTCGTCGTAATCGCGTTCGCAATTTCTTTAATGAGCATCGTCTTTCCGGCTTTCGGAGGCGCCACAATTAAACCACGCTGTCCAAATCCGACAGGTGAGACGAGATCCATAATGCGTGTTGATAAGCGATTCGGTGTCGTTTCGAGTTTAATTTGACGATCAGGGTAAAGCGGAGTGAGTGCTGGGAAGTGGACGCGTTCGCGGGCTGTTTCAGGGTTTTGACCGTTCACTGCTTCAACTTGAAGCAAACCGTAGTAACGTTCATTCTCTTTCGGTGGTCTCACTTTCCCTGATACTTTATCTCCGTTACGCAATTCAAAACGGCGAATTTGAGAAGCCGAAATGTAAATATCTTCTGAGCTGGATGAGTAGTTAATCGGACGTAAAAATCCGTACCCTTCCGATTGAATAATTTCGAGCACGCCTTCCATAAAGAAATAGCCTTCTTGTTCTGCTCGTGATTTTAAAATGGAGAAGATGAGTTCTTTTTTCGTCAGTTTTGCATAGTAGGATACTTTATACTTTTTTGCGAGTTCATACAATTCTTTTAAAGTCATCGCTTCAAGTGCGGCGATCGTTAATTGAGCCATTGATTGATCACACCTTTTCTATGTTATTTATGTATCGTTCTAAAATAGGGAAAGACAAAGTCAGCTAAGGACTTTGTCTTCTCATATGTGTCATTATTACAATTAGTTATCTTCTACAACGAGAAGTGGTTTTTTCTTCATGCTGTGGCGTCCTTCAACGAAACGAATCGTTCCTGATTTCGAACGCATGACGAGTGAGTGCGTCGAGCTGAATCCGCCTTTAAATTGAACACCGCGTAAAAGCTCTCCGTCTGTAACTCCTGTCGCTGCGAAAATCGCGTCGTCGCCTTTGACGAAGTCGTCCATCGTTAAGATTTTATCGATGTCGAGTCCCATACGCTCACAACGTTCTTCTTCTGCTTTCGAAGATGGAGCGAGTTTACCAATGATTTCACCGCCGAGTGTTTTCATACCGACTGCTGCGAGCACGCCTTCTGGTGCACCACCGTAACCGAATAAAATATCGATCCCTGTGTTGTCGAACGCTGTGTTGATCGCTGCCGCTACGTCACCGTCTTGAATTAACTTAATGCGTGCTCCCGCTGCGCGAATTTCTTCAATGATCGCTTCGTGACGTGGACGGTTTAAAATAGTTGCCACAACGTCTTCGATATTTTTGTTTTTCGCTTTTGCTACCGCATGTAAGTTTTCTGTGACGGATGCGTTAATGTCGATTTTGCCGACTGCTTCTGGTCCGACTGCGATTTTGTTCATGTACATGTCCGGTGCGTGAAGTAAGTTTCCACGGTCTGCAATTGCGATAACTGCGAGTGCGTTCCATCCTCCACGTGCTACGATATTCGTCCCTTCGAGTGGGTCAACTGCGATATCGACAGCTGGTCCTGGTGATTGTCCTAATTCTTCTCCGATGTAAAGCATCGGCGCTTCGTCCATTTCACCTTCACCGATGACGACGACTCCTTCCATCGGAATCGTATCAAATACGTGGCGCATTGCCGTAGTCGCTGCATCGTCTGCTTCGTTCTTCAGTCCTCGTCCCATCCAGCGTGCTGCTGCTACTGCTGCTGCCTCTGTGACGCGTACAAGTTCCATTGATAAACTTCTTTCCATTGAATGTTTGCCTCCCGTTTCACGGTCTTAATTTTTCAGTTCTATTTATTATACCATAGTCTTCCATCATTCCGCACATACTAGTCGTTCTTTTTTTCGCGACGAATGTCCGCTCCGAGCGCATTTAACTTGTCGATCAAGTCACTATAGCCACGCTCGATGTGATGAATGTCTTCGACAACAGTCGTGCCGTTCGCCAACAACCCTGCTAAAACGAGTGCTGCTCCCGCACGTAAATCTGTCGCGCGGACGATCGTTCCATCAAGTTCTGCCGGTCCGTGAATAATCGCCGCATTCCCTTCAATGCGTCCTTTCGCATTCATCCGCTTCAATTCATCGATCTGCTTAAAGCGTGCTGGATAAATCGTTTCCGTCACGATAGATGAACCTTCCGCTTGCGTTAACAATACGCTGAACGGTTGTTGTAAGTCTGTCGGGAATCCAGGATAAACGAGTGTTTTTAAATTGACAGCTTGTAGTTGCTTTTCACGTTCTGGAATGTAAATTTGTTCTTCTCGTTCGATTACTTCTACACCGAGCTCGCGCAATTTCGCTGTTAAAGCTTCCATATGGAGTGGAATGACATTATCGACCGTCACTCCTTGTCCGAGCGCTGCCGCCATAATCATGTACGTTCCCGCTTCGATGCGGTCTGGAATGATCGTATGGCGCGTGCCTGTCAGCTTGTCGACACCGTTAATTCGGATGACATTCGTTCCGGCACCTTTAATGTCCGCACCCATATTGGACAACAATGTTGCAACGTCGATAATTTCCGGCTCTTTCGCAGCGTTTTCGATGATCGTTTGACCTTTCGCACGGACAGCGGCCAACATAATATTAATCGTAGCTCCGACGCTTGCAACATCTAAATAAATTTTCGCGCCGATCAGCTCATCCGCACGTAAGTAGATTGAGCCGTGCTCGTTCGTCACTTTCGCACCGAGCGCTTCAAATCCTTTAATATGTTGGTCGATCGGACGTGGCCCTAGTGGACAACCTCCTGGTAAGCCGATGACGGCACGCTTAAAACGACCGAGCATCGCGCCCATTAAATAATAAGAAGCGCGCATTTTTTTAATGTCGCCATTCGGTAAAGCCATCTCTTCCACTTCAGAAGGATCAATCGTCATGACACCGTCTTCGAACGTTGAAGGAGCGCCAATTTGTTCTAATAAACGTTGGAGTGTGTGCACATCTGATATTTCAGGTAAACCATCGATCGTCACAGGAGAATCCGCAAGCAAAGCTGCTGGAATGAGTGCGACTGCACTATTTTTAGCTCCGCTCACTTTAATCGTTCCTGATAATGGACGTCCCCCTGTAATTTTATATACGTACTCGCTCATTTAAACTGTTCGACCTTCCCAGTCTTTGACGAACTGTTCAATTCCCGCTGTCGTTAACGGATGGTTGAACAATTGTTGAATGACATTGTAAGGCGTCGTCGCGATATGCGCGCCCGCTAAAGCTGCTTGTGTGAAATGTTGTGGATGACGGATTGACGCCGCGATAATTTGCGTGTCGATGTCATGAATCGCAAAAATTGTAGCGATATCTTCAATTAATTCGATTCCATTTTGACCGATATCGTCAAGGCGGCCAATAAATGGTGAAACGTACGTCGCTCCTGCACGCGCTGCGAGAAGTGCTTGGTTCGCGCTAAAGATGAGCGTAACGTTCGTCTTAATGCCTTCTTTCGTCAATGTCGAACAAGCTTCCATCCCTGCTGGTGTCATCGGTAATTTCACCGTAATATTCGGTGCGAGCGCTGCGAGTTCGCGACCCTCTTCGATCATTCCTTTTGCGTCGAGCGCGATCACTTCACCGCTCACCGACTCAAAACCGAGCGCCGCAATTTCTTTTAAGCGGTCGTGGAATGAGACGTTCTCTTTCGCTACGAGTGATGGGTTCGTCGTCACCCCTGCAATAATTCCTAATTGATGTGCTTCTTTAATATGTTGTAAGTTCGCTGTATCGATAAAAATACGCATGAACAATTCCTCCTTCTGAAATGGAAAAGAAGGAGACTCGCAAGAAATGATTCTTACGCCTCTCCTCTACTTTTAACTTATGCTTTTTGTGAACTACCAAATTCGCGCATTTTACCGATTACCGTTTGTTTAATCGTTTCGCGCATTGGGCCTAAATATTTACGTGGGTCATACACTTCTGTATCATTCGCAAGAACTTCACGTACTGTTTTTGTTCCTTCGATTTGGTTTTCCGTGTTGACGTTAATTTTTGCCGTTCCGAGTGAAATCGAACGTTGGATATCTTTCAATGGAATCCCTGTTCCACCGTGTAACACGAGTGGTAAGTCCGATTGTGATGAAATCTCTTCCATCTCTTTAAATCCTAAGTTCGGCTCTCCTTTGTACGGACCGTGAACAGATCCGAGTGCTGGTGCTAAGCAGTCGATGCCTGTACGCTCGACAAGTTCTTTACACTCTGCTGGGTCTGCATAAATGACACCGTCTGCGATAACGTCGTCTTCTTGTCCACCGACAACGCCGAGTTCCGCTTCAACCGATACGCCTTTTGCGTGCGCATAGTCGACAACTTCTTTCGTAATGCGAACGTTCTCTTCGAACGGTTGGCTTGAAGCGTCAATCATAACCGATGTGAAACCTGCGTCGATCGCTTCTTTACATTTTTCGAAGCTTGAACCGTGGTCGAGGTGAATCGCAACAGGAACGGTAATGTTCAAGTCTTCCATCAAACCTTCCACCATGTTCACAACTGTTTTGAAGCCGCTCATGTAACGTGCCGCTCCTTCAGATACTCCTAAAATGACCGGTGATTGCTCTTCTTCTGCCGCTTGTAAAATCGCTTGTGTATATTCTAAGTTGTTTAAGTTAAATTGGCCGATTGCATAGCCTTCTTTTTTCGCTTTAATCATCATATCTTTCATTGATTCTAGTGCCATTTTTTAAATTCCTCCTCAAAGTTTGTTCGTCAACTTTTCAGTTCAGCATTTCGTTCTTATCATATCAAATATGCGGTGTTTTGACTACTCGTACATGTTTTCATTTTCTTTTGTAGCGCTTTTGACTACAATGGCTAAAGAGGTGACTACAATGAAAATGTTAACGACACAATTGTCCGGACTTTTAACGCGTCTGGCCGAACGCGAACAATTCTCGATTGAAGAGACTGCTCGCTTACTCGCACAAGCAATCGCAAGCGATGGCCGCATCATCTTTTACGGCGTGGATGAACTCGCTGCTGTCACGATGCGCGCTCAACTCGGCGAAGAGAAGATGCAATCGGTCATACCGTATGAAAAAGGAATGGAACTTCATCATACCGATCGCGTACTCATCATGAGTAAACGCGAACATCCTGAAGAAGCGTTACAGCTTGCGAAGCAACTTCACGATGCTTTCATCCCGTTCGCTGTCATTGCGAGCGCGAAGGAGGAAGATGATGCTCTCGCTCAATGGGCGTACACTTACGTCTCTACTGACATTACACGAGGATTGTTGCCGACTGAAACAGGCGACCGTACCGTTTATGTCGATTTAATCGCGACGCTCTTCATTTTCGAAGCGATGAAACAGATGATGGATGAAATGTTGCTCGATTTTGAAATGTAAGGAGCGAATGCTTGAATACCTCCAGTTTATCTCTTTCTAAAAACGGGAAAATGGTACTAAATGCAAAGGACGATTTTTGCGTATAATAGAAAGATAAAGGGGTGTCAGCAATGAAATGGTTGTTCCATTTAGGCAGTATTACATTTTTTTTAGTGTTAGTTTATTTCCTTTACAATCGTGGGTTAGGTGCAATCCCATTTTCTTTAGCTGCGCTCTATTTTGGAGTCATGAGCATTTCCGAATATCGCCGAATGAAAAAAGAGAAAAGATAGTAGCACATGAGGCTATTTTTTGTATATAATGTAAGTTGCGCTTTAAACGAACAGCGCCTCGCATATACGAAATAGATGCGAACTTGTTTGAATGAGAAAGGACGTGCACGTATATGATGGATATTACGAACATGACGAAAAAACAACTTAAAGAAGAATCATTAATCGATTTAGCTTATGTTCTTTTAACGAGCAACAAAGAACCTGTGACCGTACAAGATTTATTCGATGACATTCGTCGTTTAACAGGATTTACGATTAAAGAGATGGATCAAAAGAAACTTCAATTTTATACGGATATGAATATTGACGGTCGCTTTTTAGCTTTGAGCGACGGCTTATGGGGACTTCGCGAATGGTACCCAGTCGACCAAATCGCAGAAGAAACAGCTCCTGTCGTAAAAGCTCGTAAAAAGAAGAAAAAAGCATATGAAGAAGACGAACTGTTAGATGAAGAAGTGTTTGAAGAAGATTATGAAGAATTAGGCGAAGAAGACCTCGAAGATGAAGATGAGGACGATGAAGACGAGGATGAAGAGGAAGTATTCATCGAACCTGAAGCCGACATCGATGAAGATGATCTCATTGAAGAAGACGAAGATGGACTCGAATTAATCGACGAAGATCTCGAACTCGAAGACGATGATGATTACGACGACGAGAACGAAGATGAGGAAGAAGATTTATAATTTTTTTGGAGAAAACTTGACTTCATGTCGTGGACGATTTAAGATTTTATTGGGCTCCTTAAAATAAGGAAACTTACTGAAGTATGTTTAAATGCGCTCCTAACTTGTATTACTACAAGTGTAGGGCGCTTTTTTCTTTTACTTGGAACATTAGGCAAATCAATGAATGGAGGAACAATTGATGACAAAATATATTTTCGTCACAGGTGGAGTTGTCTCATCACTAGGGAAAGGAATTAACGCGGCATCACTCGGGAGATTGTTAAAAAATCGCGGGTTAAATGTCACAATTCAAAAATTTGATCCATATATCAATATTGACCCAGGCACGATGAGTCCATACCAACACGGTGAAGTATTCGTGACGAAAGACGGCGCTGAAACAGATCTTGACTTAGGACATTATGAACGCTTTATCGACATCGATTTAAACAAATATTCAAACGTGACGATGGGGAAAGTGTACTCACGCGTCTTATCGAAAGAGCGTAGTGGAGCGTATAATGGAGCGACCGTACAAGTAATTCCACACGTGACGAATGAAATTAAAGAACTTATTCAACGTGCGGGTAAAGAGATGAATGCGGACGTCGTCATTACAGAAATCGGCGGTAGCGTCGGAGATATCGAGTCTCTTCCATACTTAGAAGCTTTACGTCAAATGAAAACAGACCTCGGCAATCAAGATGTTATGTACATCCATAACACACTCGTACCGTATTTAAGCGCAGCGGGTGAAATGAAAACGAAGCCGACACAACATAGCGTGAAGGAATTGCGCTCACTCGGCATTCAGCCAAACATGATCGTGACACGTAGTGAATACGCGATGCCACAAGATATGAAAGATAAAATTGCGCTCTTCTGTAACATTCGACCGAGTGAAGTGATCGAAGCGCTCGATGCAGAAACGTTGTATGAAGTGCCACTTCGCCTTCATGAACAACAGATGGACCAAATTGTCGTCGACTTCCTCGGACTCGAAACACATGAACCTGACTTAACAGAAATTAAAGACCTCGTTGAACTCGTGAAATCACTCGACAAAAAAGTGACGATCGGACTCGTCGGGAAATATGTCGAACTACAAGACGCATACATTTCTGTCGTCGAAGCATTCAGCCACGCTGGCTACACATTCGGCGCAGAAGTTGACGTGAAATGGATCGATTCGAGTGATGTGACGAAAGATAATGTCGCTGACTTCTTACATGATGTGGACGGCGTCGTCATTCCAGGTGGATTCGGCAACCGTGCGATTGACGGGATGATCGAAGCAGTTCGTTACGCACGCGAACAGCAACTTCCTTTACTCGGAATCGGACTCGGCTTGCAGTTAGCAGCTGTTGAAATTGCGCGCAACGTCGCAGGCTTACAAGATGCACATTCACTCGAATTCGACCAAAATACGGAACATCCGATCGTTCACGTCGTACCGAATTACGATAGTGCAATCGGTAGCGAATTGCGATTAGGTGCGATTCCATTCCAAATTGAACCGAATACGAAAACTGCAGCAGCTTACAAAACGACGGAAGCGAGCGAACGTCACCGTCACCGTTACGAAGTGAACCCAGCATACGAAGCACAGTTAAAAGAAGCTGGCTTCATCGTAACAGGACGCACAGCGGACGGTAATATCGAGATTATGGAATTAGAAGAGCACCCATTCTTTATTGCGACTCAATTCCATCCTGAATTCGTCTCACGTCCAACACGTCCACAACCGTTAATTCGTGATTTCATCGAAGCAGCATTAAAGAACGAACGATAATATTTCAACTTCCCTATTTAAGCGATAGGGAAGTTTTTTTATCCAAAAAAGCACTCATCTCCCTTTCGGAAAATGAGTGCTTCATTTTTATGATGTGAGGAAACGCGAAATAACGAGACGTTGAATTTCTTGTGTTCCTTCGTAAATTTGTGTAATTTTCGCATCGCGCATGAAGCGTTCGACTGGATAGTCTTTCGTATATCCGTAACCGCCGAACACTTGAACCGCTTCCGTTGTCACCATCATCGCTGTATCGCCCGCCATTAATTTCGCCATCGCTGACGCTTTACTGTACGGAACGCCTTCTGTTTCGAATACTGCAGCTTGGTACGTTAAGAGACGGCTCGCTTCAATCGCTGTCGCCATATCGGCAAGTTTGAAGCCGATCCCTTGTTGGTGAGCGATCGGACGTTTAAATTGAACACGTTCTTTCGCATAGTCAACTGCTGCGTCGAGTGCACCTTGTGCGATCCCGACCGCTTGTGCCGCGATTCCGTTACGTCCTCCGTCCAACGTTTGCATCGCAATTTTGAACCCTTGTCCGAGCTCTCCAAGCATGTTCTCTGCTGGGACGCGACAGTTTTCGAAAATGATTTCCGTCGTCGGTGACGAACGAATTCCCATCTTCTTCTCTTTTTTACCGACCGAAAATCCTTCAAAGTCACTTTCGACGATAAATGCAGTCGTTTCTGGACGGTCTCCCGAATCATCTGTAATCGCAAAGACGACGTAAATGTCTGCGATTCCACCGTTCGTAATGAACATTTTAGAACCGTTTAAAATGTAATCATCGCCATCTTTTTTCGCTGTCGTTTTCATATTTCCAGCGTCTGATCCTGATTGAGTTTCCGTTAAACCGTAAGCTCCGATTTTTTCTCCCGTTGCGAGTGCACGTAAGTACTTCTGTTTTTGCTCTTCCGTACCGTACGTATAAATCGGCCAACCTGCGAGTGATGTATGGGCTGACAAGACGACCGATGTCGATGCACAAACGCGTGCGAGTTCTTCAATCGCAATGACGTATGCTAAATAGTCCATCCCTGCACCACCATACTCTTCTGGCCATGGGATTCCTGCGAGTCCGAGTTCCGCCATTTGATCGAATAGTTCGCGTGGGAATGTTTCGTTTTCATCTCGTTCTGCTGCTGTCGGTGCTACCTCGTTTTCTGCGAATTGGCGCACCATTGTTTGTAACATTTTATGTTCTTCTGAGAGTGTAAAGTTCATCGCCTTTCCATCCTTTCCTCAAGTTCCTTTTCTATGTGTGAAGGTCGCGGATTGACAGTTCGTCTTACTGCTTCGGCACTTCGATCATGATCGCATCACCTTGTCCGCCTCCGGAACAAATTGCTGCGATTCCTAATCCGCCGCCACGACGTTTCAATTCATACGCTAACGTTAAAATAATACGCGCTCCACTTGCACCGATCGGGTGACCGAGTGCAACCGCCCCACCGTTGACGTTCACTTTGTCATGTGGAATATTCGCAATTTCTGCGCTGACGAGCGATACGAGTGCGAACGCTTCGTTAATTTCAAATAAGTCGATATCTTCTACTGTCTTTCCTGTCTTTTCAAGTAATTCATTGATTGCCATACCTGGTGTTTCTGGGAAGTCTTGTGGTTCTGTCGACATCGCCGTATGTGCGACGATTGTTGCGAGTGGTTCGATGTTGCGTGATGCCGCTTCTTCCTCACTCATTAAGACGAGTGCCGCCGCTCCATCGTTGACACCTGGTGCGTTTCCAGCCGTCACAGTACCGTCTTTCACGAATGCCGGACGCAGCTTCGCTAACTGCTCTGCTGACGTGTCACGACGCGGTGCTTCATCTGTATCGACAACTGTTTCACCACGACGAGTTTTCACCGTCACTGGTACGATTTCTTCTGCGAAACGCCCCTCATCAATCGCTGCGAGCGCACGCTCATGACTGCGAAGTGCCCAAGCATCTTGCTCTTCACGTGTTAAATTAAACTTCGATGCTGTCCCGTCCCCATATACGCCCATATGTGTTCCATCTGAGAACGCACACGTTAATCCATCATAAACGAGTGAGTCGATCATTTTCACGTCGCCCATTTTTGAACCGAAACGTGCCGTCTGCATTAAGTAAGGTGCGTGAGACATCGATTCCATTCCTCCAGCAACGACTGTTTTCACGTCGCCGAGTCGAATGAGTTGGTCTGCAAGTGTAACCGCTCTCATTCCAGACGCACAAACTTTATTCACCGTCTCTGTCGGTACATTGAATGGAATTCCTCCTGCATTCGCCGCTTGACGCGATGGAATTTGACCTTGTCCTGCTTGCAATACCGTTCCGAAAATCACTTCATCGACTTCGTCTGCTTTTACATTCGAGCGTTCTAGTGCTGCTTCGATTGCCGCTCCCCCTAATTTGTACGCTTTTTCTGCAACGAGCGCTCCGCCTAAGCGTGCAAAAGGTGTACGTGCTCCATCTACAATTACTGTTTTCGTCATGATGAAAAATCCCCCTTTAAATTTTAAATATGTAAAAGGGCGGCGTCGAAAAGTTTTTCATCCGTCCGCCCTTCGTTAAGCATTATTGTACTTCGTCTTCCACTGGAACTTCTTCTTCCTCTTCCACTACCGGTACGTAATCTTCCCCAAAGATTGAACGCTCAAGCAATTCTGCAATGTCGTATGTTCCGACTTGGTCTTCTACTTCGATCGCTTTCGTACCGTCTGAAATCATCGTCAAGCAGTACGGACAGCCTGATGAAATGATTCCTGGGCTCACTTCCATCGCTTGTTCTGTACGCGCTACGTTGACGCGGTGTCCTGTATCTTCTTCCATCCACATGAGTCCGCCACCCGCTCCACAGCACATGCCGTCTTCGCGGTTACGTTTCATTTCGACGAGTTCCACACCTGGAATTTGTCGTAAAATTTCACGTGGTGGGTCGTACACATCGTTGTATCGTCCTAAGTAACATGAATCGTGGAACGTGATCGTTTCATTGATCGCATGTTTCGGAACGAGTTTACCTCCACGTACGAGGTCATATAACAATTCTGTATGGTGAATCACTTCGATGTTTAAGCCAAAATCTGGATACTCATTTTTGAAAATGTTGTAAGCGTGCGGGTCAATCGTTACTAATTTTTTCGCACCTGATTTTTCAATTTCTTTCACGTTGCCTTCCGCGAGTTCTTGGAATAAAAATTCGTTTCCGAGACGACGTGGTGTATCTCCAGAGTTTTTCTCTTTATTTCCTAAAATAGCGAACTTAACCCCTGCTTCGTTCATTAAGTGAGCGAATGATAACGCGATTTTTTGTGAACGGTTATCGAATGCTCCCATCGAACCTACCCAGAATAAATATTCGAATTCGTCACCGCGCTTTTTCACTTCGCGCACTGTTGGAATGTCGAGATCTGGACGAGCGTCGCGCCAGTTTTCTTTTTCTTTACGGTTTAAGCCCCAAGGGTTTCCTTGACGCTCGATGTTCGTCATCGCACGTTGTGCATCTGCGTCCATCTTTCCTTCCGTCATGACGAGGTAACGACGGAGGTCGATAATTTTGTCGACGTGTTCGTTCATTACTGGACATTGGTCTTCACAGTTACGACAAGTCGTACAAGCCCAAATTTCTTCTTCTGTAATGACGTCGCCGATCAATTCTGGATTGTACACTTCTTCAACAGGTACCCCGCCTGCCGCTTGCATCGCAAGAGCGTTCGCTTCCGAGTTACCGAAAATGAATGTCGGTACCCAAGGCTTCTGTTTTGTAACAACGCCACCTGTCGTCGTTAAATGGTCACGCAATTTCGTAATTAAATCCATCGGTGAAAGCATCTTCCCTGTTCCAGCCGCTGGACACATATTTGTACAACGTCCACATTCCACACAAGCATATAAATCGATCAACTGCGTTTGGCGGAAGTCTTGAATTTTACCAACTCCGAGAACAGGCATTTCATCATCTTCGTCCATCTCTTCTAAAGCTGAGAAATCAATCGGTTGTAAACGGCCGACTTTCTCTTCTTCATGGAAGTACGTGTTCACTGGTCCTGCGATTAAGTGAGCGTGCTTCGACTGTGGCACGTAAACTAAGAATGTTAATAAAATTAATAAGTGCACCCACCAACCGATGAAGAATACAACGGCTGCTGCAGTCGGTGACATGAAGCTAAATGCGCTCGCAATGAGCGATGCCATCGGTTCTGACCAGCCTGGCGTTCCGCCGTGCCAAATCATGTTCATCCCGTTAGAGATAAGTGTCGATACCATTAAGCCCCCGATGAAAATTAAAACGAGGCCTGATTTCCATCCGCGTTTTAAACGTACGAGCTTCTCAACGTAACGACGATGGAATGCCCAAACGACCGCTACTAAAATGACGAATACGACAATCTCTTGGAAAAATGTAAAGAATGGATAAAGTGGACCGAGTGGTAAATGAGACCCTGGCTTTAATCCTTTCCAAATTAAATCAATCGCTCCGAACTGTACGAGTAAAAACCCGTAGAAAAACATCACGTGAATAAGACCAGATTTCTTGTCTTTCAATAACTTTTTCTGTCCGAAGACGTTTATTTTAATCTGTTCCCAACGTTGCTTGAAGTTGCGATCGAATTCTTCTTTACGGCCTAGTTGGATGAACTGAGTACGCGTTCGAATGAGATAGACGAACAATGTAAGCGCATACGCAACAACCGCTAAAAATAAAACCCAATTCGCAATTAATAATGTGTTCATTTCTAATCCTCCCCCTTAAACATGTCAATCGAAAATTTTATGACTAAACTTTCCCTATACACCTATACTAAAATATGAATGGCCATTCAGTCAACTATATTCTGAAATAAATATTCAAAATTGCCCGAAAGCATGAACAAATAGTTCTTTCTATACCTTTCGGGCAAACATTATTCAATACAAGTATTTCGTCATCCCATTTCGCGGATCAATGACCGATGTCATTGTCACTTCGTACAACTGTTCAACGAATGATTGTGTTAAAACATCGACTGGTTGTCCGTAAGCGATCGGTGAACCTTCTCGTAAGACGAGCACGCGGTCGCAATAATGAATCGCATCGTTGACATCATGTACAATAACGATACTCGCTTTATTCGCACGTTTCACATACAACAATTGTTCGAAAAACTGCGCGCGATAATGCAGATCAAGATGCGTCGTCGGCTCATCGAATAAAATGAGGTCCACCTCTTGTGCGAAAGCTTTCGCCATGTACGCTCGCTGCAATTCTCCCCCAGATAAATGCGCGAGCGGCCTGTTTTTGTAAGCGCTTAATTCGAATTGTTGTAAAACATTATTAATGATTGCTTGCTCGTGCTTCGCATCATGCGTTCTGACCGCATAACGAGCCGCTTCAACGAGGTCATATACCGTCTGCGCCATCGTCCACGTTTTCATCTGACTCAACAGCGTAATGTGACGAGCTCGTTCAGAAGCTGTCATTTTTTGTACATTTCTCTCATCTATTGTAACCGTTCCATTCCGAATAGGATAGAGGTTTAACAAACTTTTTAAAAAGGTCGATTTGCCAGAGCCGTTCGGACCGAGGACGCCGAGCACTTCCCCGCGCTCAAGTTCCAGTTCTACCCCGCGCAGTTGAAAAGTGCCGACTTCTACATGTAACTGTTCTACTTTAAGCATGATATGCCTCCTTGCGTAAATGAATGTAAACGATTAAAAATACGGGAACACCGATGAGCGACGTCATAATGCCGAGCGGTAACTCTGTCGGTGCGAGAACAGTGCGCCCGATCCAATCCGCCAACATTAAAAAACTTGCCCCATTGAGAAAGGCGAGCGGAAGGACATACTTATGATGAAAACCGACGAACAGTCTCGTCACATGCGGGACAATTAACCCGACGAAGCCGATCATTCCGGAAAAAGCGACCGCACTTCCGACGAGCAATGATACAGCGACGAACATGTTGCGCTTAAATCGTTTAACGTCGACCCCGACGATATGCGCTTCTTGTTCTCCTAAACTAAAAGCATTTAAAGCGCGCGCTTGTGACCAAATATAAAGGGATAAGATGACGATGATCGGTGCGATAATGACGACGGCAGACCATCCTTTCATCGACACGCTCCCCATTAACCAAAATAAAATTGGACGTGTTTCATCCGGTGAAAAGAGCAAAATGAGCGAAGTTATTGCCGATAAAAAAGCGCCCATCATAACGCCGACTAACAACAACGTTTCCATTCGCATTTGCGTGTCGATGAAACGTGTCAATACGAGAACGAGTACCGTCGCAAAAAGGGCACCGAGCGTCGCAAATCCGATGATTGTCCAACTTCCGAAAAACGATAAAGAGAAGGCGATCGCAAGCGTTGCGCCGACTGCCGCTCCTGAAGAGACACCGAGCGTAAACGGGTCTGCGAGCGGATTTTGTAACAGCGACTGCATGACGACTCCTGATATGGCGAGCGCACCACCAATCAAAGCTGCAAGCACGACGCGAGGCATGCGAATTTGCCATAAAATCGACGTGTATACACCTTCTTCTTGAAATAAGAAAGCAGTCCACGGTATGCGGACTGCTCCTCCTGCTGTCGCTATGATGAAAATGACACTACTTATTATAAGTAATGCGACGACAGACCAACGTTTAGTCATGAAATGCCTCTGGATATACCGCTTCAGCTAATTGGCGCAAACCTTCTGACAAACGTGGACCTTGGCGGCTCAATAAATTTTCGTCCACTTGAACGACCGCATCTTGTTGAACAGCTTTCACTGCATCATAAGCAGGACGTGCTTTCACTTGTTCGATAATGTTCGGCACATAATCATACATGATGACGATGACGTCCGGATTTTCCTCGACGATCGCTTCCGGGCTCATCTCTACCCATCCTTGTTCTTTCACGACGTTTTCTGCATGCATGATCGATAACATTTCATCGATAAACGTATCTGTTCCAGGTGTGTAAATGTGCGGAAGATCAGACGTTTCGACGAAGACGCGCTTCGGTGTTTCGATCGCTTCCGTCGCACGGAATACTTCGTCGACCGCTTCTTGCATCTCTTTCACCATTTGTTCCGCTTCTTTCGTGCGGTTCACAACTTCCCCAAGCATTAAAATCGTATCGTATGTCGCATCAAAGCTCGCTGCATTCGCGACCGTATAAACAGGAATCCCCGCTTGACTCAACTGCTCGAGGCCGTCCGCCGCACTCATATTTAACTCGTGTGCAACGACGAGGTCTGGTTCCAACGCTAAAATCGCTTCGACGTTGAACTCCATGCCTCCAATTTTTTCTTTCGTTTCCGCTTCTTTCGGATAATCATCAAAATCCGAAACACCGACAATGCGTTCGTCTAAATCGAGCGCAAATAAAATTTCGGTATTGCTCGGCATGAGCGAGACGATGCGTTTCGGTTCTTCAGGTAATGTTATGTCATTGTCGAATGTATCCGTCGTCGTTAACGGATACGTCGTACCTTCTGTAATCGACTGAACCGTACTTTCATCATTCGGCTTTAACTCAGGTTCTGCAGAACACCCTGCTAACACTAAAAACAAAGCGACAAACAATGAGAGTACATATTGTTTTTTCATTTTTCTTCCTCCTTTATGACCGTTCGACTTCTTTCACACGTGCAAGAGGACGGCTTGACACTCGTGCCGAGCGAGTGGTGTGAAAAGTTGAGGCAGGTCTCCTGACTGACGCATGATGAATGCTCCCTTCCCGAAAGAGTCCTTTTCTTTCAGTGGTTTTTCGCATTCCGAACGCTTCACAGTGGCGGGCCCGTAGATGATTTTCACATCCTTCCCTATTCTCTCGCCAAAGCGAGCACCTCACCTTTGAAGTCCGTTCTTATTATACACAAAAAGAGCGAACCGATTAAAAATCAGTTCGCTTTCGATGAAACTTTTTACATTTTTTCTGGCGCTGCTACTCCGACTAAACGGAGTGCGTTCGCAATCGTCTGTTTCGTCGCTGTGACGAGCGCAAGACGAGCTGCCGAGCGATCGAGTTGTTCTAAGTCGATCACTTTTTGCGCGTTGTAGAAACTGTGGAATGTCGATGACAATTCTTGTACGTACGTCGTAATGCGGTGCGGTGCACGTGCGCGCGCTGCATCCGATACGAGTTGTGGGAAGTCGCCCACTTTACGCATTAATTCAATTTCTTTTTCTGACGTTAATAAAGAAGCTTTCTCTACGTCCGCTTCCATATTTTGTTCTGCCGCTTGACGTAAAATCGAAGCGATTCGCGCATGTGCGTATTGTGCGTAGTAGACTGGGTTTTCATTCGACTGAGATACTGCGAGGTCTAAGTCGAAGTCCATTTGCGTATCGCCTGAACGCATCGCGAAGAAGTAACGAACCGCATCGAGTCCGACATCTTCTACAAGTTCACGCAACGTCACTGCTTTACCCGTACGCTTACTCATCTTGAAAATTTCGCCGTCTTTAAATAGTTGTACCATTTGAACGACTTCTACTTCTAACGTGTCGCGGTCATAGCCGAGCGCTTCAATCGCTGCTTGCATACGTGGAATGTAACCGTGGTGATCCGCTCCCCAAATGTTAATGAGCTTTTCAAAGCCGCGGTCGAGTTTATCTTTATGGTACGCGATATCCGGAGTTAAATACGTGTACGAACCGTCTTGTTTAATGAGTACGCGGTCTTTATCGTCACCGAACGTCGTCGAACGGAACCATGTCGCTCCTTCTTCTTCATAAACGTGACCATTCGCGCGCAATGCGTCGAGTGCTGTATCAATTTTTCCACTTTCGTAGAGCGATGTTTCAGAATACCAACGATCGAATGATACGCGGAAATTCGCTAAGTCTTCTTTTAACTTGCCGAGTTCGTAGTCGAGCCCTTCTTGACGGAACGCTTGGAGACGTTCTTGTTCGTCGACGTTCAACCATTTATCGCCGTCACGCTCTGCGATTTTTTTCGCTAATGCGACAATGTCTGCACCGCGGTAGCCATCTTCTGGCATTTCTTTCTCTTGGCCGAGCGCTTCCGCGTAACGAACGTCAATCGACATCGCGAGGTTATCGATTTGATTCCCTGCGTCGTTAATATAATATTCGCGGTATACGTCATACCCTGCTGCATCTAAAATATTGCACAATGAATCGCCGAGTGATGCGCCACGTGCGTGACCTAAGTGAAGGTCTCCTGTCGGGTTCGCTGATACGAATTCTACTTGAATTTTTTCACCTTGTCCGGCGTTTGAACGACCGTATGTCTCACCTTGTGCGAGCACTGTTTTCACGACATCTGCTAAGTAGTCTTTTTTCACGCGGATGTTCATAAATCCAGGTCCTGCAATTTCAATCGATTCGATCCATTCATTTTCTGGTAAATGTTCGAGAATCGCTTCTGCAATTTGGCGTGGTGCACGCTTTGCTACTTTCGTTAATTGCATCGCTACGTTCGTCGCATAGTCACCCATCTCTTTGTTACGCGGTGTTTCTAAATGGATGTTTAATTCGTCTGGTGCGTCTGTTAACTGTGCATTGATTACCGCTTCTTTCAATGTCGCTTTAATTTGCTCTTCTACTTGCTGTACTGCGTTCATGCTGTCGCCTCCGTATAAGTTATTGCGAGCTCGTAAGTGCCGAGCTTATCTTCATTTGCATAGAGATGATATGTAACGTCGATAGAATATTGATTTTCTTCACGTCTCACGAGCAATCGTTCTGCTTCACTCTCTAGCTGCATGTTCATTCCGTTATTTGAATATGTCGCTGCACGACGTAAACCGATTGTGAGCGGTAATTTCATCGTCACTGCCCCTTTTCGAAATATGACGAGTTCGCGTTCAGACACTTTCAATGTCGTTTGAATGACTTCACCTGACATGCGGTCGTCGTACCGAATATACGTAGAACGCGCTTTTTTAAAAAGCGTACCGTCTACTTTTTGATATTCGATCATCGGTTCATGTCCAGGGTGTTGAATGAGCGAACGAATTTTCAATTGAATCGCTTGTTCCATCTTGTCACCTACTATCTTCTTCAATCTTTATCCATTATAACGTTCTCATGCGAGATTGCCTATCGTTCTATAATTGAAAAAAGCTCTCCTTTCTCAAAACGAGAAATGGAAAGCCTTCTGTTCGAGCAGGCAAACATAAGATGCTTGGTTTCTTAAATTTGTCCGCTCAATGTCCTAGCTTACATATAGAAGCTGTATTTATTAGTTTACTTGCTTTCGAACTGACATTCAACCTCTTATGAAAAACTATCGATAAAATGTCACGCTTTGTTCATATTATACTCTTAATTGTTCGTGTAACTCCGCTTCGCTACGCTCCCACATTTCTGCGTTATGTTCCTCTAAAAATTTCGCCAATACGCGCTTTGATGCGTCATCCATTTGGTCGACGATAATGCGTCGTTTCATCGAACGGTCTAAATTGTTCACGTGATCGGCTAAAATTTTATATCCGCGACGTTTTTCACGATTGACGACGAGTTCACATGCAGTCATTCCTGCGTAGTACGGTCCTTCTTCTTTAAAGTCGATCGTCACCCAAACGAGCCAGTACGGTTTGCCACCTTCTGAATCCGCTCGGTCGTTCGTAAATTTAATACCGCGTTCTGTCGGGCCACGCGCATGCATCGCGCCAACTTCAATATATGCTTCCTCTTCTTGAACGTCGATGAAAAGTGGCGTGACGTTCTCAAGTGAAATCGAACCGATTCCGAACCCTTTATGTCCGTCTGTCGGATCATCTTTTATAATCGTAAAAGACATTTTTTTATTTGACATCATTTTTTACCCCCTTTAATTCTGCTATACTATATACTATACCGAATATTAACGAAAAGAGGGAAATCAAATGCCAATTGTAACTGTACAAATGTTAGAAGGACGCACGGAAGAACAGAAACGTGAACTTTGCGACAAAGTGACACAAGCTGTGTCGGAATCAGTAGGCGCACCTGCTGAAGGTATTTGGGTCGTCATTGAAGAAATGAAAAAAGAAAACTTCGCAAAAGGCGGAAAACGCATTAGCGACCAGTAAAAAAAAGAAGGGATCCCCCTTCTTTTTTTATTGGACTAATTTCGCAAGCTCTTCGATATAAACGAACGCTTCTTCAAATTCTTCATCCGTATAATTCAATTTGTTTTTCACGATTTTCACTTTCTCAATTTGCGCTTCTTTCGACAATTCGTCGAAGTAGTATAAAGTCGAAACGAGCTCTAAAAAGCGCGAACTTTTCGACTGCATGCTTGTAATCAGTGCTTCTGGAATGAATTGTTCATCCGTAAACGTTTCCGCAAATTCAAGGCCTGTCGCTGTCGCTTCGTAACGATAAACGACGTACGACCCTTTATCTTCTAACGCTTCTTGTAAAAAACCGAGTTCACACAATTCTTCAATACGACATGTCAGTTCTTCTGAATAAGGACCGTACATGTGTAATTGATATTTTTCATTAAAAGGGACTCCACAACGCTTCGCAATATAAATCATCTTTTGTAATTTTTTTCGTCCGCGCACTTCTGTCGCTTTGCGAATGAATTGGACGAGCTTCGCATGATCTTGTAACACGTTCACCACTCCTATTTCTCACCGATCAATTGCAATATCGCTGCATAGTGCGGATTCGTTTCCGCTCCACGCTGTAACACATCTTCTGGATAATATATTTTATGGTCTGTTCGTCTTTTCCCCGAAATCGCTTCGACAATCTCAGACTTTCGAGACAATTCTTGTAAGGTGCCATCTGGCATTTGTAAATGAATCGGAATGCGTTCATTCTCTTCTCCAGTCCGGTAAAAGTCGTAAGGCAAATCGGAAGAAGAATCCGTCACTAAATAATACGTCGGATCGAGTCCAGCACGTTCAAACAACTTTTGGAGTTCACCGAATTTTTGGTACTCCGTCGCGGGGTCAAATTCCGCATATTGAAACAGACGTCGATTAATGAATCGCGTACATAAATCCGATAAAATCGCATCTTCTTCTCGCTGCCAAAGTTGGAAAGTAGATAGTAAAATACTTTCATCTAGGGCAACATAGTCTTGCACTGTCACACACTCTTTGAAAAACGGAATGAACAAAGTCGGTTCCGATTGGAATATGTACCCTTCTTTATATAACTGTCGCGCACGATGCAAAATTTTAATTAAAATGACTTCTGCACTGCGTGATACCGGATGAAAATATACTTGCCAATACATTTGATAGCGACTCATAATGTAATCTTCTACCGCATGCATCCCGCTATATTTAATGACCGCTTGTTCTTCCGACGGACGCATAACACGCAAAATGCGCTCCATGTCGAAATGGCCGTAACTGACCCCAGTATAATACGAATCGCGCTGCAAATAATCCATACGATCCGCATCGATTTGACTCGAAATTAAACTGACGACTAATTTATCATGATACGTCTTTTCGATAACATTCGCCACTCGTTCCGGAAAATCAGGTGCGACCCGTGACAGCACTTCATTCACTTCCGTATCGCCGAGCAAAATCGCTTGCGTATACTGTTCATGATCGAGCTCGAATACATTTTCAAAAGCGTGTGAAAACGGTCCGTGTCCTAAATCGTGAAGCAAGGCAGCACAAAGTGTGACGAGGCGTTCTTCTTCTCGCCATTCTGGACGTCCTGTAAACACATCGTCGACGATGCGACGTACGATTTCGTACACGCCGAGGGAATGTTGAAAACGGCTATGCTCCGCTCCGTGGAAGACGAGATATGTCGTACCGAGTTGGCGAATGCGACGCAAACGTTGAAATTCTTTCGTTCCGATCACATCCCAAATGACACGGTCACGCACGTGGATGTAATGATGAATCGGATCTTTAAACACTTTCTCTTCTGTTAGTTTTTGTTCGTGATATGGAATCATCGCACACCTCCTGCAATGCCTATGATAGTAAAAAGCTCAACACTTACGCTGAGCCCCGTTCATTTAGCGAATAACTTCTCATTTCTTTTGAAAATCCGTCTTAAATAATAATCATACCATGTCAGTTCTTCATCTGTGAATGGATGATTTTCGACTCGTTCCGCAAGTAAGTGAATGAGTCGCTCCGTACGATGTACGATGTCCGCTACTGTAAATTGTTCATTTAACAATTCATTTAACGATGCCATCACTTCTGGCTGTACATTAGGATAAACGAATTTCGTCTCTTCTCCTTGCAAGCCGATGTCATACAATTCACGGACGAATGCGGCACGTTCGCTTCCGCTTCCTTCAATGCTTAAATAAATTTGTACCGCGATGCCATTGCGAACACGTCGCTGCGAAATGCCTGCAAACTTTTTGCCGTCGATGCTTAAATCATAGCTTCCTGGACAGTATGAGCCGACAATTTCGTACGCCTCAATCCGTCCTTCCGCTTCTGGAAAGAGCATTTGGACAAATGCCAACATCGCTTCATATCCGTCGTTAATGTCAATTGATCCGACATCTTCTGGGAAGACGAGTGTAATGTTCAATACCCCGTCATCTAATGCCACCATTAAACCACCTGAATTGCGTACGATCGGCGTATATCCTCTCGTGCGACAATAATCCATCATCTCTTCTACATATGGTAAGCGATAATCTTGAATGCCGAGCACGATCGTCTGGTCGTGCACCCATGTGCGAACGATCGCCTCACTCATTTGCTGGCCAACGATGTGACATAACGTATCGTCTGTCGCAAACGATTCTAATGCTGAACGTGAGCGCGAGATGAGCGATTCATCCATGTAACGCCACGTCTTTCGATATAACATACGTTCAATTTGATCCATTGTGCTTCTCCCTATCGTTCAAATTCTTCTTTTAGCATATCAGCTTTTTTCCATAGACAAAAGAAACAGTTGTAAAAAGCTCAGGAAGAAGTCGATTCGTTCGTGGCAAATTGATGACAGGGGGACTTGAAAGCATAACTTTTAGTAAAGATGTGCTACACTTGGCTTGAAACTATTTTTAAAGGAGAGTTGACTAAAGTGAATGAAGAAATGAAAAAAGAGCTCGCAAAGTCCGCACAATTGGCGAACGAAGCAGCTCAAACTTTAGATGGTTGGTACGTATTACATGATTTGCGTTCTGTAGATTGGGCGAGCTGGAGAATGCTTGCACAAGAAGAACGTAACACAATCGTTCAAGAATTCGTTGCGTTTTTAGACGAACTCCAAAAAGCAGACGACGAAAAAACAGGAAGCCACGCTTTCTATACAGTAATCGGACAGAAAGCAGACTTCATGTTAATGATGCTTCGTCCTACATTAGATGAACTTCAAGCGCTTGAAGCGAAATTCAACAAGCTTGCAATTGCAGACTTCTTAGTGAAAGAATACTCATACTTCTCAGTCGTTGAACTTTCAAACTACTTAGCTGGTGAGTCTGACGAAGATCCATACGAAAACCCATACGTTCGTGGACGTCTTTACCCTGAACTTCCACGTCGCCCTTACATTTGCTTCTATCCGATGGATAAAAAGCGTGAAGGCAATGACAACTGGTACATGCTCGATATGGAAACACGTCGTAAACTCATGTACAGCCACGGCTTAATCGGACGTAGCTACGCTGGAAAAGTAAAACAAATCATCTCAGGTTCTGTCGGCTTAGACGATTATGAGTGGGGCGTTACACTTTTCGCAGACGACGTTCTCCAATTCAAAAAATTAATTTACGAAATGCGCTTCGATGAAGTGAGTGCACGTTACGGCGTGTTCGGTTCATTCTTCGTCGGTCATTTACTCGATGGCGACGATCGCGCACAATTTTTCGCTCTATAAGTCATACAAAGCACCGATTCTACTTCAACTAGGATCGGTGCTTTTTTTGGACTTGTTCTTCTTTAGTGTAAAAAGTGTAGATGAACGGAAGATGAACAAAAAACGCTCTACTTCATTCAAACAAATGAAGTAGAGCGTCTATATGAAGATTATCGCTTAATAATCGCCACGATAAATAAAATCCAGCCGATCATGAAGAGTACGCCACCGAGTGGTGTAATGAGACCGAATTTCCCGAGGCCGCCTCCTGCGATTGTCGTCACATATAAACTACCTGAGAAGCAAATGATCCCGAGAATGAATAAGTTTCCTGCCCATTTGAGCATCGGTGTTTCACCGAAAAATGATGAACTCATTAACACTCCGACGACGAGTAATGCGAGGGCGTGGTACATATGGTACTGAACTCCTGTTTCCCACACTTTTAAATATTTATCTTCAACTTTTCCTTCTAAGCCGTGCGCTCCGAAGGCACCGAGTGCAACGCCAATGACTGCGTTAATCGCACCTGCTATTAAATAAAATGGCATGTCTTCCGACTCCTTTTTCAATTTTTTACTAGTTTCTAGTATATCACTTTCGCACGAAAGCTTTATGAATTTAACATGAATAAAAACAAACTAAAAATCGAATAAAGAATCACCATTCGCATCATCTTCTTCTAAACGAACAGATGGTGCTGCCGCTGTAACCGGGAGTGGATTGGATTCCGACGTGACAAATGTAGCAGTAATTGGTTGTACAGTTAAAGCTGCAGCACTTGCTGGACGGCTCGCTCCCCCTAGCGCAGCATTGCACAATGCTTGAATCGCTGTGAGACGGGCTCGAATGTCTGCTGTTTCAGATGTCGTACGAGCACTTTTTAATTGTTGTTCAATTTCGTTTAAAATAGCTTCATAATTCATGAACGATTTCCTTCTTTCGGTGCATATTTCATACAAGGTAAACCTGACGAACGTAAGACGACCGCTGACGGGACTTCACGCGTTTTAAATCCGTATGCTTCACAAGCTCTCGGATTTTGGCGTTCCCACGTCACGCGGAAATAACGACAACGAAAACAGTTCGGCTTTACGGAATGGGCCATCCGATACTCACCTTCTCCCAATCAATCGGTGCAAGTCCTGCTTCCTGTAACGCTTCATTCGTACGGCTGTAAGGACGGCTTCCGAAAAATCCACGACTCGCACTGAGCGGACTCGGATGTACTCCTTCAACGATGACATGTTTTGATTGATCGATGAGTGCTTTTTTCTTTTTCGCTTCATTGCCCCATAAAATGAACACGACACGTTCGTCTTTTTCATTCAATTGACGAATGACTTCATCCGTCACGACTTCCCAACCTTTTCCTTTATGTGAGTTCGGCTCGCCTTCACGTACTGTGAGCACCGCGTTTAGTAAAAGAACGCCTTGTGTTGCCCAACCTGTTAACGTTCCTTCTGTCGGAGCGTCCACTTGAAGGTCTGCTGCGAGCTCTTTAAACATATTGCGCAAACTTGGGGGTAATGCAACCCCGGGTTTCACAGAGAAACTCATCCCGTGCGCTTGATTCGGTCGATAATACGGATCTTGTCCGAGAATGACAACTTTCGTTTTTGAAAATGGCGTGCATTTGAGAGCTGTCCATATGTCGTCCATCTCTGGAAATATCGTCGCTGTCGCATATTCTTCGTTTAAAAACTGGCGCAATGCTTCGTAAGAAGATGATGCGAAAATGTGCTGCAGGCGCTCATCCCAGTCATTGCCGATTAATTGTTTCAAGACATTCACTCCTTATATTCAATAGTTACAGTATACCCTTCAAATTGAAACAACTCACGGATGAGACGTTCGGCGTTTTTCTCCGCTCGTTCGAGTACTTGCTGTTGTTTCGCCTCTTCTTGCACGAGCTTCACGGCTTCTTCTGCCAACTCGTAAGCTTCATTAATCGTCGCTTCTGAACGGAAAAGCCCTTCTGAAGAATAAATGTCGACACGTTCAAAGTCGAGGTTAACACCGCCTAAAAAATCCGCGTGCGGAATTCGGAAGAGTACCGTTTTTTCTTCTTCATCGATGATGAAATCTTCTTCTTTCACTTGTGATAAGTCAATTCCTGCTTTCACCGAGCCTGGAATGACAACGAGTAGTTGTCGCTTCGTTCCTGGTAAATTGATGCCGATCGATTGGCCGAACACTTTATTATCTTCTCGTTCGATAATGACTTTCGTCACCGCTTCTGCCGTCGCAAGTTCCGATACGTCTCGAATTTGTTCGAGCACTTGCGATTTGCGTTCTTGCATCGATGAACCTAAAAATAATGAATAAACGAGATAAACGATAAGACCTGTTATGAGAAACATACCGAACACAACGGTCCAAATAATAGGACGTTTCTTTGATGAATTCATTCGTTTCACTCCTTTTCTTCGTATAAGCATAAGAAAGTTTCATTCTTTTTACAACTTCAAACACGAGTTCGTCGCAATTTAAAATAGGCTTCTTTATAATATATCTATAAGGGAGGAATCATGATGCAAATTGTACAAGTCAATCCATTACAACAAGAACTAAACAAGCTTGCGAACCGCCCCGTTTACATCCATTTAGAAACGACGAATGGTGCATATGCGGCGCATTTCCAAGAAGGTTTTTTTAATAGCGGTGCGTTCATCCGCAACGTACAACTGAACTATTCACTCGGGAAAGTAACACCTGACTATCCCCATCGCGTCGGCTTAAAATTAAATGGCGGCTGGGTATATGCGCAAGGGATTACCCATTATATCGTAGACGAAGAAAATCGTCTCCTCATGGCAGGACTCGACGGAGAAGGCAAACTTGCCGTCAGCTTACAAATTAGCGAAACGCCTTTCGCCCAATAATAAAGGAGGAATACTATGTTAGAGAAAGAACGTCACGTACTCGTCATTTTGCCTCATCCTGATGATGAATCATTCGGATGTAGCTTAACATTATCGAAATATCGCGAACTCGGAGTGCCTGTCACTTACGTCTGTTGGACACTCGGTGAAATGGGACGCAACTTCGGCAATCCCCCATTTGCGAATCGCGAAACATTGCCAAGCATTCGAAAAGAAGAATTGATGAACGCTTGTCGCGCGATGAATGTTGAAGATGTGCGACTCGGTGGCTTACGCGATAAAACATTAGAATTTGAAGATGATGAAGAAATGACGCAAAAAGTAGCGGCGTATATCGATGAATTACAACCGTCTGTCATTTATTCCTTTTATCCAGGATTTTCTGTCCATCCGGATCATGAAGCATCCGCACGTGCGGTCATTCGTGCAGTCCGAGCACTTCCAGAAGACGAACGTCCGAAACTTCATTTAATCGCATTCGCAAACGACACGGTCGAACATATTGGAGAGCCTAATATTCATCATTATTTACCTGAAATGGCGAAACAGAAACAAGCAGCGCTTGAAGCACATGCTTCTCAAACGGCGCTCGTACTCGGCAACTTAAAAGACGGTATCAAAAAAGGTATGCCGGATGCGACTGCTTATTTCGAAAATGAATATTTTTACACATACGATTGGTCTAACGATACGGTCGAATAATTTGATATACTAATACGCATAAGGAGGACTAAACTGCAATGAAAAATATTATCAAATATAATCATATATTATAAAATGTATCCATGGAAAAGATTTATAAACCAAAAGAATTTGCTTCTATGCTCGGTGTGGCAGTTGTTACACTTCAGAGATGGGACAGGGAAGGAAAATTAATTGCTTATCGAAACCCTAAAGGAAGGAGATATTATACACATACTCAATATGAAGAGTATGTGGGAATTCGTGGAAATAAAGTAGGTAAGACAATTATTTATGCCAGAGTCTCAAAATGACCAATATTGGCAGTGGTTTAAATTATAACCGAAAAAATAGAATGAATTGATTGAATTAACACAACAAAAAGAGGTTCATCAAATTATTATTTCTCACAAAGATCGCTTTGTTCGTTTTGGTTACGAGTGGTTTGAGCAGTTTTTAAAGAAAAATGGTGTGGAAGTCATTGTGGTGAATAACGAAAAACTTTCTCCACAAGAAGAACTTGTTCAAGACCTCATTTCAATTATTCCTGTGTTTTCTTGTCGGATTGACGGATTAAAGAAATACAAGAAGAAAATCAAGGACGATGATGAGTTATGAGAAAAGCATTTAAAACAGAAATCATGCTCACAGATGCGCAACGTCAAAAAATCAATCAAACCATTGGCACGTGTCGATATGTTTATAATTTATACCTTGCCACTGCACAACACCACTATAAAGAAACGGGTAGCCACTTATCAGGCTATGATTTTTCAAAATGGTTAAACAATGTGTACGTAAAAGAGCAAGATTGCTGGATAAAAGATGTATCCAGCAAAGCGGTAAAGCAAGCGATTATGAATGGTGACCGTGCATTTAAAAACTTTTTCAAAGGCTTGGCGAAATTCCCGCGCTTTAAGAAGAAAAAGGACCAGCACGTCAAAGCGTATTTTCCGAAAAACAACAAAACGGATTTACTGGTCGAGCGTCATCGTATCAAGGTTCCGACGCTCGGCTGGGTGTGTTTAAAAGAATATGGTTATATTCCATGTGACGCGGTTGTAAAAAGCTGTACGATTTCACAAAAAGCAGATCGTTACTACATCTCGGTGCTTTGTGAAATGGCATCACAACAAGCTGAACACTTGCCCGAAATGGACGGCATCGGTGTAGATGTTGGATTGAAGCAGTTTGCGGTATGCAGTCATCATAGAGACTATGAAAATATTAATAAAACGTCAAAAATTAAAAAGCTTGAAAAGCGTATGAAACGACAGCAGCGCAAGCTTAGTCGTAGCTATGAACAAAATAAACATCGAAAGAGAGGTGAATTCTGCGCTAAAAACAGGCAGAAGCAAATCCTACGTTTGCAGAAACTGCATGCTAGATTGACGAATATTCGAAAAGAATATATTCGTTTTGTTGTCAATGAACTGGTGAAAGCCAAACCAGCATATATCACGATTGAAGATTTAAACGTCAAAGGCATGATGAAAAATCGCCATCTCGCCAAAGCAATTGCACAGCAAAACTTCTTTTATTTCAAAGAATATTTACTCGCTAAGTGTAAAGAAAATGGCATTGAGCTACGACAAGTTGACCGTTTTTATCCATCGTCGAAATTGTGCTCGTGCTGTGGGGCGAAAAAGTTGAAGCTCAGCTTGTCCGAGCGTACATTTGTATGCGATGAGTGCGGCATTGAAATCGACCGTGACTTTAACGCCAGTTTAAATTTAAAGTATGCAACAGAATACAAAGTATTAACATAACGAATCTTTGTATATGTACGGTGGGCTACATCGGAATTGACGCTTGTGGAGTGTTACACAACCCGTAGTAGCGAGCAAGTGGCGAGGCGGAACACGTAGAAGCAAGAAATAATCTAGCATTATCAGATGAATATATTTGATCATGTTTTTAGTAGCAGATGACGATTTGTGAGAAGTTTACCTTTTATGCGTATTTTATTATTAGTAGGACTCGGAATTGTACTCGCGTTCACATTTGAATCGCTCGGCTTGCCGACGTATGTGACGATCGGTGCTATTTTTTTAGTGTTCATGATCATTTCAGTCAGTTGGCCATTTTACATCATTTACAAAACGAATAATTTAAAACTCGTCGATCGCTACATGAAAAACAATGCGAAACGTCCAATTTTTAATTATTCTTATCAACTAGCACACGGGACAGATGAGGAAGTAATCAACGCGCTTCATACGATGCTCGAGCGCTTCCCGCAACCTGAAATGCAAATGGTGTACAAAGGGAATTTAGCGATTTTCGAAAAAGATGCGGACGCTTTACAAGCGCATGCTGAAAGCTTATCCCCTTCTGAATATCGCGTTTATTTTTTACTCATTGCGCACGCGATGCGTGGAGAGTTTGAAGAAGCTCGTCTTTACGAAACGAAACTAACGTCTCCGTGGACACGCTTTTCTGCAGCGTCCCTCATCGCTCATTACGAAGGCGATGAAGCGACAGCCGAACAGCAATTTCAGCAGTTAATGAACGTGACACACGGCATGCAGAAATATACGTTGTATCATTCTTTTCAACGATTGAAAGCTTAAAAAAGCTGGCCTTTTAAAAAAGGTCAGCTTTTTGTCATTCATTTAAAAGGTAGTGATCGCGCTCTGGAATGAGGCGTTTTAACACTTTCGTGCTGTACGGCATCGCCAGTTGAACGAAAGAACCGAGCCCGAATGCGATGAGTACTGTTCCGATACCGACAGGTCCGCCGAGGAACCAACCGCCGATTGCGACGAGCACTTCCATGAGCGTACGTGCTGTATTAATGCTCATATTTAACTTATCCATAAACAATAACATTAAACTATCGCGAGGCCCTGCACCTAAATTCGGAGCGATGTAAATGCCGACACCGATTCCCATGACGATGACACCTAAAACGAAACTCGTTAAACTTGTAGCGAATGTCGGCGTTTCTGGCAAAACGAGCAAACTAATATCGATAAACGTTCCGATGACGACCATATTGATCCACGTACCGATTTTCGGAAACTTGCGTGTAAATAATGCAGTAATGAGTATAATTAAAAAACCGGTAATGATACTCCACATACCGATCGTTAAGCCAATCGTTTCCGTTAAGCCGTAATGAAATACATCCCACGGCCCGATGCCGAAACGTTCACCTCGAATCGTCATTCCAATCCCAAAAGATAAAATAATCATGCCACCTAAATAAAAGGCCCATCTCCAAAATACTGTGCGATTCATTAAACGTTCGACTCCTCTTCGACAATGAGCGATGTGAATTTCGCCTCTGTGACATCCGCTAAATCGAGTGGTGAAACGACCATTTGCAAGCCGACCTTCCCAGCGCTCACAACGATCGTTTCTTGTTCTTTCGCTCGCTCTTCTATATACGTTGGAAATAACTTTTTCATACCGACTGCCGCACATCCACCGCGTACGTATCCTGTTTCTTTCGTCAATTCACTGAGAGGGAGCATCTCGATTTTTTTCACTCCGACGGCTTGTGCTGCTTTTTTTAAGTCGAGTGTTTGATCGACTGGAATGAGAAAAACGAAACGTTCACGCTCATGCATCGCAACGAGTGTTTTGTACACATGTTCAAAAGCTTCCCCCGTCTTCTTTGCGACAGACGTGCCGTCAATTTGACCGTCTTCCACTTCATATTCTTTCAATTCAAATGGTATTTTCTTCTGTTCGAGTAGACGAACTGCATTCGTCTTTTGTATTTTTTTCTTCGCCATAAACCTCGCTCCTTTCGTTCTATTTTACATGAAATGTACGAAAAAAACCGCCTCTTCGATTTCGAAAAGACGGCTTCCGTTATGCGACGTAACTGACATTTGGCGCATAAGGTAACGATAATAAATTTTGTTGTGTCGTATACGTTCTCGTTGCGACTGATTCATAAGACGGAATCTCTGGTGGGATATGTTGCGCAACCCACGGCTGTTTCGCAAGATTACGAGCGAGGTTGTGAAGTGCGATGACCGATTCTGCATGGCGAATCGCACTTGACGCTTGACCGTGAAGAGCGGTATCTGTAGGGCTCGAGAAGTCACTTTCCGCTTCCGCACGAGCATCTCCCCACGTACGAATCGTTTCTTCTAACGTTTGTCCGAGCGGGAGAGGAACTTGCTTCACTTGACCGACTTGTAGCTTTTGTTGATCCTTCACCGTCTCTAACGCTTCTTCTTCTGTTAACGTTCCGAGAAGTAACGCTTCTAATCGTTTAACGAGCGCTTCTTTAGAATCTTTCATACTCGTTTGCGTCGTATACGCTTGTTCCGCATTTTTGCGACGCACCGTATCGTAACGGTTTAACTTATCTTGTGCAACTGCTGATAAAATCGCATTCATTTCACTTCACTCCTTTCCCTTATTTATCAAATAATTGTTTTAAAGCGTCAGCTAATGCTGTGTTCACTGGTTCATCATCTTGTTGTTTCATATATTTTTGTACCGTTCGTTTATCTGCTTTCGCATGGGTCGATTTTTTACGACGCTTTTCAAATGCGGATAGTTTTTCACGATGACCGCATGAACAAACGAAAATACGTCCTTCTCCTTCACCGCGTAATTGTAATTTTTTACGGCAATTCGGACAACGCGCATTCGTCTGTTGCGAAACATTTTGACGATGGCCACATTCTCGATCTTGACAGACGAGCATGACACCGCGTTTTCCGTTGACGCGAAGTAAAAATTTCCCGCAGTCTGGACATGTTTTTCCTGAAATATTGTCGTGCTTAAACTTCGTTGTGTCTTTCTTTATATTATTTACAGTTTTTTCAGAGAAGTCAACCATTTCTTGGATAAATGCTTCTTTTTTCATTTTTCCGTGAGCGATTTTTGTTAAATTCGTTTCCCATTCTGCTGTTAATGCTGGAGATTTGAGCTCTTCTGGGACTAACTTCAATAATTGACGGCCTTTTGACGTAGTGTACAGCTCATTCCCTTTTTTCTCGATGACAAACATTTGGAAAAGACGTTCGATAATTTCAGCGCGCGTCGCGACTGTACCGATTCCTCCTGTTTCTTGCAATGTTTGAACCGCTTGTTTCGACTCGCCTTGCATGAAGGCTGAAGGGTTTTCCATCGCTGCAAGCAATGTTCCTTCGTTAAAGCGTGCAGGTGGTTTCGTTTCCCCTGATGTGCGATGTAAAGAGCGAATCGGGAGTTTCTGCCCTTTCGAGAAACTAGGTAGTAATGTCGATTCTGTCAACGTCGACTCCGTTACTGCACGATGACCGAGCTTCGTCATTTTTTCACCACGCGCTTTAAACGTCTCATCTCCTACTCGAATCGTCACCGTCATTTGTTCGAATTCCGCAGGTCCTAAAAATGTTGCGAGGAAACGTGCGGTAATTAAATCGTACAGCTGTTTTTCGCTACCTGATAAACTCATATAATTCGGTGGCTCTTCCGTCGGGATGAATAGGAATAGGTAACTTTCCACTTCGGCATTATCCGTTAAGTGTACTTGTTTTCCCCTCCTCCACACCGTACGTGAGAGTTTCCCCTCATACGGCGTTCCATCAAATAATCTGTAGGTTAATTGGTTCAAGATAACAATGTTTTCGAAGTTTATTTAGCTTATTTAGGGCTTTTTTATCTTCAATGATATGTTGGTATTTCTTTATCGTTTCGTTTGTTGTTGCGTGTATTAATACATGCACTTGTTTATGGACAATTCGTAGGTTTTTGTAATCGTCGTTGCCACCTAAATTTCTTGGTACTACATGGTGACAATGTAGTTCTTCTATGGTTAACTGATTCCCTGTGACCTCACACTTCATTTGTGTCATGGAAGCTCTTGAAACTCGGTTATCATTGTACTCAGCACTTTCATACGGATTATACATCTTTGCTAATTGAATAATATCGTCTCTTGTTTGACTTGTAAGACTTTTTGACGATTTCATTCGACCTTCCTTTGTATAATCACAAATATCTTGACTGAAATTCATTACTTTCTTATGCTGAACGTAATGAATTGGATAAATACATACGTTATGAATCTTCCATGTTTTCGATTCAGATTTCCCATAGAATTTCTTATATAGCGGTGACATATCGGTGTCATTTGGCTTTAAATGAGTTCCTACTTGTCTTAACTTATGGTGCATATATGGTGTCAACGTGAAGGCTAATTTCGCAAAGTCAATATTGCAGTAGGTAGCACAGCTATAGTATTCATGCCAACCTAAAATCATACTGTTAAGTTTTGTAACATGGGATGATTGAATGTTATCGGGGATAATTTTGACTTGCTCTTTTATCTCCTTTTTCATTCTTTCAAGTGCTTTGTCTGAAATATACGATTGAGCGACATATCCTCCAAAGGTTTTCCCCTTTTTCACAGCTTTGATTTTTACTCCTAAAAAGTCGGAGTAGTTTTTCCGCAAATGAATGATTTTTGATTTTTCCTCACTGATTTCTAACTTCAAGCGAATTTTCAGCCAGTCTTTAACTGCACATAGTATTCTTTTCGCACTTTGATAATCTCGGCACATAATTTTAAAATCGTCTGCGTATCTCACAATATACATTTGTTTCAAGTTCGTTTTCTTTTGTTGGTTATACTGACTTGCATAGGTTTTGTATATTCTTTGTGTTGTGAACGTTTCCCATTGCGAAGAAATCCACCAGTCCAGTTCATTTAGCACAATATTAGATAAGAGAGGGGAAAGAATTCCGCCTTGTGGTGTTCCTTTGTTTGGAATACCTTCTCCTTGAATGGGTGCTTTTAACATCGCTTTAATAATACTGATTAATTTCCTGTCCGTAATACCTAAAGCGTACATTTGCTTAATTAACTTTGTATGATTGACATTATCAAAGAAACCTTTAATGTCTATATCCACAGTATAATAAAATTTTCCAATGTTAATTAAACTCATCATTCTTGAAATGGCATGTTTTGTACTCCGGTTCGGACGGAAACCGTAACTGTGCGGATGAAACTTTGCTTCACATATCGGTTCTAACACTTGTTTAATACATTGTTGCACAAGTCTATCAATCATTGTGGGTATTCCTAAAGGTCTTGTTTTACCGTTAGCTTTCGGAATATGGACTCGTCTAACCGTATCAGGTTTGTAAAATTCGAACTTTTCCTGTACTGCTTGGATATACGATTCCAATGATTCATTCTTAATATCTTTTATTGTGAGTTTATCTGTACCAGCCGTTTGACTACCTGTGTTGCTTTTAATTGTGCGAAACGCCAATCGAATATTGTTTTCACTTGAGATAATGTTCATTAAATTTCGAAACGATTCGTTGTTTTGTGACCTTTTGTATAGGTCATCAAATATTTTTGTCATATCGTAGTAATCATTGTATCTATATTTGTTCGTCACTCTGTTGGGACAACTCCTTTTCAGAAAATTGTTTTCCCTTTCTTACCCGAAAAACAGAGTTTGTTTTGAATCAATTAATCTATTCCTATTTGACTTGTGCCTATCCCTCCACTATTTATTATCATAGTTTCATCGGTACTGTGGCACTACTTTCACCAAGATGAAGTAGCTTATTATACCCGAAGGATTTTCGTCTACAACTGTCCTCGACTATAAGTTTCTGTAATACAGATACAGTTCTTGGCTTCCCACGTTCCGAAGAGTCCCGTTCACGTAATACTTAGGTGCTTCCTTTGAGCCTGTTAGCTTGATACCGTCTTTTGCTCGGTATAGAGTTTTTCATAACGCAAAATCTTACTTAACTCCACTAACTTACCGTTTTTAGTAATACCTTATCATCACAGACAAGATAACCACCTATAGACCCGTACATTCAGAAGTTCGTCAGTACATTCATACATCCTCACCATATATTACAACCACCCGACTACTCTAAGTAACAGTTCTTAATTCCTGTTCACTTTCGCCGACTTTACCCCGCTTTAAACAGTTCCGTAATAGTCCACTTTCCTGCTTAGGGGAGTATCAGTGTGAGAGTTTCAGCACAGCATGACGGCTTTCATTTCTCTCAAGGATTCTTCAGTTTTCTAATAAATCGTCCCAACTAATATTTCTATTAGAATTTCGGATTAACGTGTCGCACTCGCATGGTGATCGGTGACGAGTTTATCGTTAACGACACCTTTTTGAATGACGAGCGGTTTCGTACGTGCAATTTGTTGTGCAATGTCACGGTACGTTCCACGGTTTACAGCACGGATGCGATCGAGTAATGTCGACTGCATGTCGCTCGTTAAATGTTTCGAGTCCGTTCGTGGATACGTTACAATTTTATGACGCTCGTACAAGTTTTGAAGCGTGTTTAACGTTTCTTTCGCACTCCATTTCCAACGGTGGAACGCCTCTTTTTGAAGCTCCGTTAAGTCGAATAACGGTTTCGCATACGTTTTTTTCGGTTTCGTTTCGACATGAACGACTTCTGCATCTTTTTCATTTTCGAGTTGTGCGAACATCTTTTTCATTTTTGATTCATCGAATGTGCGCGTATTGCCTTTCGCATCTTGCCAGACGAAAAGTGCATCATCCGTCTGTACTTCTAACCCGTAATACGTCTTCGGTTTAAAGTTTTGTATTTCTTCTTCTCGCGCACGGATCATCGCGAGCGTCGGTGTTTGGACACGTCCCGTTGAAAGTTGCGCGTTATGCTTCACTGTGAGTGCGCGCGTCGCATTGATGCCGACGATCCAGTCCGCTTCCGCACGAGCGACCGCTGCTGCGTATAAATTGTCGTACGCACGTCCGTCTTTCAATTGACGGAAACCGTCTTGAATCGCTTTATCTGTAACGGAAGAAATCCAAAGACGTTTGATCGGTTTGCGAATGTTTGCGCGTTCTAAAATCCAACGTGCTACTAGCTCTCCTTCACGTCCCGCATCCGTTGCGATGATCACTTCATTTACATCTTTACGGTTCAACTGTGCTTTCACCGCGTTGTATTGCTTCGTCGTTTGACGAATCGGGACGAGTTTAAACGGATTCGGAATGATCGGTAAATCTTCCAACGTCCATTTTTGATATTTTTTATCGTATTGTTCCGGTGTCGCATGTGTGACGAGGTGACCGAGCGCCCACGTGACGATGTAGCGGTCTCCTTCCAAATAGCCGTTTCCTTTTTTATGACACTTCAAGACGCGCGCGATATCGCGAGCGACTGACGGTTTCTCTGCAAGTACTACTGATTTTGCCATGTGATCCCTCTTTCCATTCATTCCTTTTAGTTTACCACGATTCTACTGAAAATAGAAAAAACGATAAGATGCACAAGTTGTGACACCTTATCGTTTTACTTTTATTTTATTGTAGGAGGTGCTTCTCCCGGCAAGTCTTTGTAACCTTTTGTCTCTTCGAAAGAAGTCGGTTCTACATAGTAGTCAACCACTTCTTTCACATTTTCTTCTTTCGCTGCCCCTTCTTCATCGAGGCGCTCTTTCACGCGCTCGATCGTCTTTTGAGGAGAAGCGAGTGCGACGACTGTATCTCCTGCGAACGCTTGAATTTCTTTATCTTCTGAGAAAAATTCGAGCGTTCCGTCTTCACGTTCGATGAACAATAAGACGGATTGATTATCTCGATCGCGCAAGTAGTTCGTGTAACTGTACTGTTTCGTAATGAGTGTACGTCGCATGACGTCTCCTCGAATGATGCGTCGCTCTAGTTCGGAAATGGGCAATGCCGGAATGAATAAAGATTGTCCTGCTTTCAACGGGCGTTCCGCTTCATCATTCACTCGGCGCGTTTCTGTTTGATACAAATGATCATAGCCTAAATCCGGACCGAAATCAGCGCACACATTTGCGTTGTAACGGTCTGAATGCGTCATCGCAATCATGTATTGATACGGCGTTAAGTCGACATTTAATTCGGTTTGTTCTAATAAAATATTTCCTGTATAGCTTTTAATCCCTTTATTTCGTGCACTTACTAAGTTCGAATAGTTGCGGTCGACAATCATGACATCATTGCCGGTTTTTTGAATCGCTTCCGCAAAGTCCGCAGCAAATTTCGTACCCCCGACAAGCAAGACACCAGAATCGTCAGTCGTCGCTAAGTTAAGCTTTTTCGCAACCCAACTGATTGAAAATCCGTGAAGGACGACGGTACCGAAGACGAGTGCGAACGTCAAGGCTGTTAAAATTTCCGCATCTTTATAGCCATTATCGAGTAAAATCGTTGCGAAGTATCCTGAAACAGTTAAAGCGACAATTCCACGCGGCGCAATCCAACCGATGAGCAATTTCTCACGGTAATTTAATTCTGTCCCAATCGTTGAAATCCAAATCGATAATGGACGGACGACGATTAACATGACGACGACGAATGCGATAATATTCGGATTCATAATTTGAAGCAAGACGTCAGGGCTGAGTGATGCTGTCAACATGACGAAAATTCCTGAAATGAGTAAAACTGAAATGTTTTCTTTGAAATGTTTAATATCATCGAGGCTTGAGATGCGCATATTCGCCATCATCATCCCCATCGCAGTGACGGCAAGTAAGCCTGTTTCGTGCATAATTTCATCCGATAATACGAATGTAAATATGACGACAGCAAAGAGTACCGGTGCTTTTAAAAACTCTGGAATTCCACCGCGCTCTAAACTGCGTCCGATAAACCAGCCAGCAAAGCAACCGATAAAGATCGCAAATCCAGAAGCGGCAAAGAACATGAGCAATGTATTGAAGTTCACTTCACCATTAATGTACTTAATGAACTCATAAGCAAATACTGCAAGCAAAGCGCCGAATGGGTCGACGACGATCCCTTCCCATTTTAAAATCGCAGCAGGTCTCGGCTTGAGGCGCGCTTGACGTAAAAGAGGCAAGATGACAGTTGGCCCTGTAACGATGAACAAGCCCCCGATAATCCAAGCGACTGCCCATGACAAACCGGCGACGTAATGCGCCGCGAGCGAACCACCAATCCATGCGATAAACGCACCGAATGTGACGATGCGACCGACTGGCTTACTAAACCCTTTAATTTCTTTAAAATCTAAATTTAAACTACCTTCAAATAAAATAATCGCAACAGCGAGCGATATAATAGGGCTGAATAAATCTCCCATCGTTTCTTGAGGATTGATAAACCCTAAAATCGGTCCGACGAGCAATCCTGCAATCGACATGACGACAATCGCTGGCATGCTGAATCGCCAAGCGACCCATTGCGAAATGATGCCGAGTAAAACGACGAACATGAGATCAAATAATAATGAATCGAACAACTATGTATCCCCCTATCTACTAACGAAATATCGACCATTCTACACTATACCCAATAAAAATGGAAACAATCTTCATCTTACGTTAAACTAAAAGTATTAATACATGTGAGGAGTTTTGTAAATGGACCGCAAACAAATTGAACGAGAAATGGAAG
Organism: Savagea faecisuis; assembly: GCF_042675605.1. Classification (NCBI taxonomy): domain Bacteria; kingdom Bacillati; phylum Bacillota; class Bacilli; order Caryophanales; family Caryophanaceae; genus Savagea; species Savagea faecisuis. The sequence goes on along the minus strand of NZ_JBHTJF010000001.1, from coordinate 119,199 downwards.
AAGTGAAGTACGACTATATGAACTTACAACATGACATCGAGAAATTAGAAGTGACAGGTCATGCGAAACAAGTCGAACAATCAGAAGAGCGTCTTGCGCGTATGGAAGAACGTTTACGTGAATTGCGCACAATGCTTGCGAATACACCTGAATAAACAAAATACCGTTTTCGTCAATTGACGAAAACGGTATTTTTTATTGATCCATTGGCAAAGTGATGACGATTTCGATTCCGCCACTCGCATTGCGTGCCACAATCGTACCGTGTTGTTGGTGAACGATTTGTTTGGCAATCGCAAGTCCCAGTCCCGTTCCTTCTATCGTCTCACTCGTATTCGTGCCTCGATAGTAGCGTTCAAACATTTGTTGTAACAATTGTTCTGGCAAAGGCTCTGCCTCATTCCAAATCGACAAAATCGCCTCATCGTTTCTACGCTCTACTCGTATACGGACGATTCCTTCCGAATACTTCAATCCGTTTGACACGACATTGTCTAACACCCGTTCAAAAGCGATAGCATCGAGTAAGACACTCGCTTCTTCTCCTTGTACAGATAGACGTGATGCTTGTATATGTTTTTCGCTATAATCTTTTACGTACTGAAGCAACTGAACTGGTCGCTCTTCTAAAGTAACTTGGCGATGTTGCAAGGCGTACGTGTAATTCAAATCATCGAGCAAAGCGTTCATATACGATGCTTTCTTTTCAATCGTTTCAGCGAATTGTCTCACTTCTTCTTCCGACCAATGATAGTCCGAATTTAACATGACTGCATAGCCGTACATCGAACTGAGCGGGGTTTTCAAGTCATGAGAAAGCCCTGTAATCCACTCTTCTCGCAGCTGATCATGTTGCGTGCGTTCTTCTTCTGCCAGCTGTAATTTTTTCGTCAAGTCGCGCAATGATTCATCGACACTCGCATTTGAACTACCACTAGGCTAAAGCCGTAGTGGATTCCTAAGTACAGAGTTCTAACGAGCTCTAATTGATTAGGCGATCCCCGTAGTCCCTACGGTTAGAAGTCTTTCGGCTTCTTTTTTGAGATTAATACTTGCGTTAATATCTCGATCGTGATGTGTATGACATGACGGGCACGTCCATTCACGAAGATTGAGATTCTTAACGTCTTTGTTTTTGTATCCGCAACACGAACACAATTGAGAGCTGGCAAACGTTTTAGATACCACGATTACTTGCTTACCGTACCATTTCGCTTTATATTCCAACATCGTTCTAAATTGATACCATGAAACCTCACTAATTGCCTTCGATAGTCTACGGTTCTTTAGCATATTGGATACATGCAAATCTTCTATTCCGATCACATCGTGGTTTTTGATGATTTCAGTAGAGATTTTTTGCAAGTAATCCGTTCGTGCATTGATGATCTTCTCATGAATTCTTGCGACTTTCCGTCTTTGTTTTTGATAGTTTTTAGCTTCGCTTAATTGACATTTTCGTTTTATTGCTAAATCTCGTCTTCTAGATAATATACGCTGTTCTTTTGCTAACTTTTCTTCTAGCTTACGAAACCATTTAGGATTACTAAATACTTCACCATTCGAAAGAATCGCAAAGTCTTTCAGACCAACATCTACCCCTATGGAAGAATTGGTTTTTGGTAATTTCTCTACATTAGTTTCCGCAAGTATCGATACGAAGTATTTGCCACTCGGGTTACGTCTAATTGTAGCGTTTAAAATACGTCCTTCCACCTCACGACTTTTAGCGAACTTTACTACGCCTAGTTTCGGTAATTTAATCTTATTCCCTACTATAGCGATATTGCCATTGACGTGTTTCGTAACATAAGATTGAACTTTATTCTTTTTAGATTTAAAGCGAGGTGCTTTATTTTGTTTCTTAAAAAATCTACTATATGCGTCCGCAAGATTTTTAAGAGAAGATTGTAAAGCGATACTGTCTACTTCTTTTAGCCATTCCAATTCTTTCTTTAATTGTGTTAATTGAGAAGAACAAGTCGAATAGGTTAACCCTTTGCCTGTCTCTTCGTACGCCTCTTTCCATTTAGCTAAAAAGTGATTAAATACAAAACGAGAGCAACCGATTGTTTTAGCAATTAAAACTTCTTGGTTTTTGTTAGGGTAAATACGAAATTTATACGCTTTGTGAATAAGCATTGCTTTTCACCTCCTTCATAGCATATACTAAATATATTTTGGACATACAGTGTATGTCAAGCATACATTTTAAAAAGGGGTGAGGCCGATGAAACGTGTAGCCAAGTTGATTAAGTTTCCGATAGATTTAGTAGTAGAAATCGAAAAGTACCAAAAAGAAAATTACATTTCAAGTTTCTCTGGTGCTGTATATGAGTTAATACGAAAAGGCTTGAATAAGTGATGAAATACGTTTCTCAACATTTCTGGAAGGAACAAACCTTTTGGAGTGATGGATACTTCTCATGCAGCATTGGAAATGCTAGCAAAGAGACTATTCAACAGTACATTCAAACATAAGGTAGTCAGGGCTTACATCCCCTAGCCTAAAGGCATAGGGGTTTTACGCCCATCCCAATAAAAAATAGACAAAGCCCACACATTGTTGGGACTTTGTCTATTTTTGTTTTAACGATTTGCACGTTCATATGCTTCGACTAATAAATCGACGATATGTACACCGTCCATTTTGTCAGATAATCCTTCACGTTCAATTCCGAGCTTCATTTGTAATAAGCATCCTGGATTTGTCGTGACGATCGTTTTCGCATCTGTCGCTTTTACGTGCGTCATCTTTTTATCTAAAATTTGCATCGACATGTCAGATTCCACTAAGTTGTAAATTCCCGCAGAGCCACAGCAACTGTCAGCGCCAACCATTTCGACAAATTCGACGCCTTCGATTGCGCGCAATAATTGACGTGGTTGTTCGCTTACCTTTTGACCGTTGCGTAAGTGACATGAATCTTGATATGTGACGATTTGACGTGGCAATGATAATTTTTGTTTATGGAAGTCGAGGTCTACTAAAATCGACGTAATGTCTTGAATTTTCGCTGAGAATGCTTCCGCACGCGCTTTCCATTCTGGTTCATCACGTAATAAGTGTCCGTAATCGACTAAAAATGCACCACATCCACCTGCGTTCGTAATGATGTAATCGACTCCTGCTTTTTCGAATGCTTCGATATTGCGCTTCGCTAACACTTTCGATTGTTCGACTTCTCCACTGTGACCATGGAGCGCTCCACAACAGCCTTGCCCTTCTGGAACGACGATTTCACAACCTGCATATTGAAGTAATTTCGTTGTCGATTCGTTCGTTTTTAAAAATAATGTATCCATTAAGCAACCGCCGAAAAATGCTACTTTTTTCGTCTTTTTGCCGATCGGTTCATAGTAGCGTGGACGATTTTGCATTTGACGTTTCGTCGGCGCTTTCGGCAATACTTTTTCCATCGTTGCCATCGTATCTGGAAGCATGCTCATTAAGCCGAATGAATGGGCGAATTTGCCGATTCCTGTACGTTGGTAAATGCCGAGTAAGTTAACGGCAGAAACCATTTCTTTTTGGTCCATGAAGAAGCGATTCAACACTTGTTTACGTGCAACCTTTTCTGTTGCTGACTGATTGTTCACTTCATAAATTGCATGGCGCGCTTGTTCTAACAACTGCCCGAAGTTTACACCTGAAGGACAAGCCGTTTCACAAGCACGGCAACCGAGACAAAGGTCGATGGAGCGTTTCACTTCATCGTCCGGCTCGATTAAACCATCAACGACACCTTTCATGATCGCAATACGACCACGTGGTGAATGTTTCTCATTTTGATTCGTCTCTTTATATGTTGGACAGCTCGGTAAACAAAAGCCGCAACGTGTACAGTTCATTAGTTCATCATAATCCATCTTCGCGACAAAGTTTTGTTGAATTTTTTTGCGTTCACGTGTTTGCATTTGAGCACCGCCTATCGTTGTTGTTTTGCTGTGAACATTTTACCTGGGTTCATAATCGCATTCGGATCGAGCGCAAATTTAATGTTACGCATCGCTTCAACGCCTGCTTCCCCAGCTTTCAATGATAAATAAGGAAGTTTCATTTCACCGACGCCGTGTTCTCCTGTGATCGTTCCACCGAGACGCACCGCTTCTTCGAAAATTTCTTTAAATGCTGCATCGACACGTTCCATCTCTTCTTTATCACGAGCATCTGTCAAGCAAGTCGGGTGTAAGTTTCCATCTCCTGCGTGACCGAATGTACAAACCGTTAATTCGTACTTTTTCGCGATGTCATTAATGATGGCAACCATCTCTGCAATTTTCGAACGCGGAACCGTCGCATCTTCTAAAATCGTCGTCGGCTTCATACGAGAAAGTGCCGATAACGCTGTACGACGCGCACTCGTTAATTCGTACGCTTCTTCTGGCGTTTGCGCAACTTGAACGTCCATCGCGCCTGTTTCCATACAAATTTCAGCCATGCGTTCTGTATCGCGTTCGACGATTTCTTTCGGACCGTCTTGTTCAATTAATAGTACTGCTCCCGCATCTGTCGGTAAGCCGATTTGTGCGAAGTCCTCCACGACGCGAACTGTCGCTTGATCGAGGAATTCTAAAGTTGCTGGGATGATGCGATTTTCAATAATAGCCGATACCGCTTTCGCTGACGTTTCTAAATCTTCGAATAACACGAGCATCGTTTTCGTCGCTTCTGGCTTCGGAATGAGTTTAAGCACAGCGCCTGTAATGACACCGAGTGTTCCTTCTGCCCCGACGAAAAGACGTGTTAAGTCGTATCCCGCGACGTCTTTCGCTAATTTACCACCCGTTTCGATAATTTCACCATTCGGAAGGACAACTTGCAAGCCAATGACATAGTCACGTGTTACACCGTATTTCAAACCGTGCAAGCCACCTGCGTTCGTACTGATGTTTCCACCGATTTGAGAAATGTTTACTGAACCTGGATCCGGTGGGTAAAATAACCCTTTCGCTTCTGCAGCTTCAATGATGCGTTGTGTGATGACACCTGGCTGTACTGTCATCGTTAAGTTCGCTTCATCAATTTCAATAATTTCGTTCATGTTTTTAAAGAGTAGCACGATACCACCTTTAGATGGTGTTGTAGAAGCACTCAAGTTCGTACCTGAACCGCGCGGAACGATCGGAATGCGGTTTGCATTACAAATCTTTACGATTTCACTCACTTCAAAAACGTTGCGTGGTGCAAGCACACAGTGTGGACGTGCTTGAAATCCTGGTGTCGCATCGTATGAATAGTTCAAAAGTGAAGACTCGCTATCAAAAACGTTTTCTTCCCCAACAATTGCGACGAACTGCTTTCGAATTTTGCTAGAAATCAATTTCTTTCACCTCTCGATTATTTGTCATCGACAACGATGTAAAACACTTCGACAGGTCCGTGCACGCCGACGACTAAATTCATTTCAATATCGGCACTTTTACTCGGCCCTGAAATAAAGCTGACACATGATGGAACTTTTCCTTCTTCTTTTAATTTACCACGAACCGTTTGCGCAGCTTGTGTCATTCTCGGGACAATTGTACTTTTCGGTACGATTGCGATATGCGCATGGGGTAAAAGACTAATGCCTCGTCCCATTTGTTCGTTCATAAATAAAACGACTGTGCCAGATTCCGCAAGTGTCACATCACTGAACGTAATCCCGACACGCGCTCGCTCTGCGAAGCGAAGGTTTTCTTCCCCTGCAGCCTCTTTCCAAATGTGCACGTCCATTTGATTTTTCAATTGTTCGTAATAAGCTGTCATTCCATATTCGTCATTACGACGGTCATCCGCTGCGATGACAGAGTCAGCTTGTAACTGCTTTAAAATACGGTCGATCGTCTCTTCAAGTTGCGCAAGTGTCACAACATCTACTGACGTATGACCGACTGCGCATTGTGCTTGTAGCGCTTCGACTAATTGGTCTTGTGACAGTCCTTGCAATACCGCATGTTGAGGTTGATGACGCCATACAGGCTTTTCGACAGGTGCTGTAATGCGAGCTCTTCCTAATTCATTCGCAATATTGTTTAAAAAATCTTCTTTTGTCGCCATCTTATTTCTCCTCCTTGCGGTTTTTGAACCAATGACGGAACGTTTCTTTCGGTGGTGCTGGGAAGTCACGCTCTTTCGTCCATTCTTTCAAAATGCTCGGTCCATCTGTAATTTTTTCATCTTTCGTCCACGGTTTCATCGCTGTGCGTGCGAGTTTTGAACTCAATTTGTACGCAGCAGGGTGAGATGCCCATTGAACGAATCCTTTCATCGCTACTTTTTCCATTTTCGGTGCCATGCCGAGCTCAACGATGTTTTCACGGTGACGCACGAGATGTTCATGGAGTGGGATTTTAACTGGACATGCATCTGTACATGCCGCACAAAGTGTTGAAGCATACGGTAATTCTTTATGGTTTTCATAACCGTCTAACAACGGTGTTAAAACAGCACCGATCGGACCTGGGTAAATAGATCCGTAAGCGTGTCCACCGATTTGACGATATACGGGACATGCGTTAATACATGCTGCACATCGAATACAGTGCAAAGCAGATTGGAATTCTGTTCCTAAAATTTTCGAACGTCCATTGTCTACGATGACGAGGTGGTACTCTTCTGGTCCGTCTGTTTCGCCTTCTTGACGTACCCCTGTAATCGCCGTAATGTAACTCGTTAATTTTTGTCCGACTGCCGAACGTGTCAATAAGCTGACGAGTACTTCCATCTCTTCCCACGTTGGGACGATTCGTTCCATCCCCATGACCGAAATTTGTGTTTTCGGCAATGTTGTAGAAAGTCGTGCGTTTCCTTCGTTCGTGACGAGTGTTACTGTGCCCGACTCCGCGATCGCAAAGTTACATCCTGTAATCCCGATATCAGCTGCTAAAAATTCTTCACGTAATTGTTTACGTGCAAACAATGCTAAATCTTCAGGCGTGCTCGTGCTATCGTAGCCACGATATTTTACGAAAGTATCTTTAATTTGTTCTTTATTCAAATGAAGGGCTGGTGTGACAATATGTGATGGCAAATCTCCATCTAATTGTAAAATCCATTCTCCTAAGTCTGTTTCGACAACGTCCGCTCCTACTTCAGCGAGCGCTTTATTTAAGCCGATTTCTTCTGTGACCATCGACTTTGATTTTACGACTTTTTTAGCATTTTTCGATTGCGCTACCTTTTTAATATATTCGTTCGCTTCTGCAGCATCTTTTGCGAAAAATACTTTACCGCCACGCGCTTCAACTTGTTCTGTCAATTGGTTTAAATAATAATCCAAATGATTTAACGTATGCGTTCGAATTTCTTCACCTAATGAGCGCCAATCTTCCCAATCACCTAACTCTTCAGAAGCCGCAAGCTTTCCTGAACGAAAACGCCCTTGCGCTGAAGCGATTGACTCACGCATAAAATCGTTCGCTACACCTTTGTCAATTCGTTTGTCATACGGATCGTTACTAATTCGAATGCTCATTTTTTCACTTCCTCATTTGAAAATTGGTTCAAAATTTCTACGATGTGTAATACTTCTACATTTTTGCCTTCACGTGTTAAACGACCTTGAATGTTCATTAAACAAGCCATGTCGCCACCGACTAAATATTCTGCTTCTGTTTCTTCGACATGATGCGCTTTTTCGTCTACCATACGTCCTGAAATGACCGCATTTTTCACCGCGAATGTTCCACCGAATCCACAGCAATCTTCCGCCTGTGGTAACGGAACGACATCTACACCTTCGATACTTTCAAGTAAACGTAACGGTGCTTCTTTCACGCCGAGCAATCTCGTCATATGGCATGATGGATGGTATGTCACTTTGCCTTTAAATGTTGAAGGAATTTCACGCACTTTTAACACTTCATATAAAAATTGTGTAATTTCATACGCTTTACGTGAGAATCTTTTCGCTTTTTCGCTATATTCCGGATCATCTTTTAAAATATGTTCGTATTCACGTAACATGTAAACACATGAACCCGATGGGCCGACGATATACTCTGCATCTTCAAAAACATCAATCATATGTTTCATCGATTTGATCGTTTCTTTTTTATAGCCGCTATTGTAAGATGGCTGTCCGCAGCACGTTTGACCTTCTGGGAAATCGACTTCACATCCGTATTTTTCTAACAATTCAACTGTCGCTTTACCTACTTGCCATGCAAAAATGTCTGCCATACACGTAATAAATAAAGATACTTTCATTTTGAACACGTCCTTACTTTTTAAACTCCATATAGTGTTGTAGTGAGTTTTCCACGTTTGTTAAGTGGAAAAACATTTCATCATGTGCCAAATCAGGACGTCGCTCGCGAATCGCATCATAAATGCGTCGGTGTTCCTTATATAAAGAAGCTGCTTTATCTTCTTTATACAAGAGAACGTTGCGCGTATCCCGTAAAACATCACGCATAATTTCAGAAACCGACTGCATAAAGTGAATGAGCACTTCATTCTGTGTTGCCTTCGCAATCGCTAGATGAAATGCCATATCCGCCTCTTCTCCTGTTTGACCTTGTATATCCGCTTCATACATTTTTTGTAAAGCGTCTTCTAATTCTTTTAAATCTTCCTCTGTCCGATGCGCCGCTGCTAATTTTGCTGCTCCAACTTCCAAAACTTTACGCACTTCGTACATATCGCGAATTTGCTTTTCATTCATCAATAAACTGTTCGCTACTTGTGCTGAAAAATTCAATGAATCAAATTGTGCCACGAATGTACCCTCTCCTTGGCGTATGTCAACATAACCGAGAGCGCGCAGTGCACTCATCGCTTCACGCACTGCGGATCGACTCACATTATAATTTTTTGCGAGCTGCTCTACTGAATCGAGACGATCTCCTGGTTGCCAATGACCTGCCTCAATTTGACTTTTTATTAAATCTGCTATTTCTTCGTATATTTTTTTCGGTGGTGTAAATTTTGTCATGTTATAGCCTCCTCAAACTGTCAAAGAAAGACAATCTGTTTAATATAGCTATATTACTACATGAACGACAAAACAATAAAGCCTCCGAGTCCTGCGAGTAAACAGTATGCAATGGAAGGTAAAATTGTTTTACGGATAATGTCTCCTTCTTTACCTGTTAACCCTACAACTGTTGATGCAGATACGACGTTATGCACACAAATCATATTTCCGGCTGCTGCCCCTAACAATTGACCAGCGAGTACCGTATTGACATCCGTACCGACTTGCATCGCAATACTTTCTTGAATTGGTGAGAATGTCAATGTCGAAACAGTCGCGCTTCCTGTAATGAATGCGCCGAGCTGTCCTAAAAACGGTGCGACGAAAATCCATACAGACCCTAAACTTCCTGCTAATGCTTCTGCAATATATTGCGGCATGCTAAGTAAATCATTCGTATTCATTCCCGAGTTCGTAAACACTTGAACGAGCGCTAACGTAAAGAGTAATGAGAATCCAGCATTTTTGATTGATACTAATGCCTCTTTACCCGCTTTTGTGAAGTTATTGACCGATTTCCCTTGAATAAATACAGCTAAAAATGCTGCGATAATTAAAATTGTTCCAGGTGAGTATAAAAATTCCCAACCTGATGTGATGCCTTCAACACCTAAAATGTTGCGCCACGTTAAATCAATTGCCCCTTGTGCGAATGATTTAATCGATGGTACGACACGTGTTAATAACAATAATCCAACAACGACAAGGTATGGTGACCATGCGCGAATTAAGCCCATTTCTGATTTCGTCGTCTTCACTTCGAAATCGTCACGCATAGCATCTTTCCACTCTTCTTTCGGTAATAAGAAGCCTGCTTTCGCTGTAAGTGTCGCAACGACGAGAGCTGTCAATGATGCGAGGATTGAAACGAATTCTGGTCCGAATAAGTTCGCATATAAAAATGCTGATGCTGTGTAACTTAATCCGACTACGAATGCCCAAGGGAACATTTTGAATGCGTCTTTTAATCCTTTATTTTTTCCGAAGAAGAACGTCAACACCATAATTAAAATAAATGGTGTGAATGTTCCTGCCATTAAATCGATTGTCGTTGCTTTAATCGCAACTTCTTGGAAGAAGTTTGGATCCGTCGCAACACTCTCTAAGTTACTTAATCCGACGAGTACAGGTGTTCCGACCGCTCCGAATGGAACCGGTGTACTGTTAGCAATGAGTGCGAGTACTGCGGCTGCCATCGGATTAAATCCAAGTGCGAACATGAGCGGACCTACAACCGCTGCTGGTGTTCCGAACCCTGCTGCCCCTTCAATTAATGAACCGAACAAAAATCCAACGATAATAACTTGAACACGCATGTCTCCAGAAATGCTTTGGAAACCTTGGTTAATACGGTCGACTGCTCCCGTATGTGTGAGCGTATTCAATAATGCGATCGCTCCAAATAAAATTAATAAAATCGTTAATGCTTTATGCGCCCCTTGTAATGTAGACGCCATGACAATTTTGCCATCCATGCCCCAAACTGTCAGTCCGAGCAAAATGACGATGATCGAACTGAGCGCCATCCCTTTCAATGCGGACATACGCATAATAACTAGGAAAAACAACGGCGCGATAATTGCTGACAATGCGACGAGTAACATGTTCACTACCTCCTCATTTTCCATTTCATAATTCATAAGGTCTTCTTGTGTTATGGTCATCTGATGACCATACTCAAAAAAATAGTAGAGATGCATCTATCAGCGATCATACTTTATTTATTATAACAGTTATGGTCATCTGATGTGTGAACTGATAGCGCTTTCACTATTTTTAAAAGTATATTGTCAAATTATCATATTTAATAGTAAATAGCAACTAGTGATTTGTGAAATATTATCGCATTTTTTACATTTAAACACTGTTTCAGACAATTTTTTATACATTTTTAAACTAAAAAATCACTTTAAGGAGAAAACCTTAAAGTGATTGAGCGAATTGTGAGCATGCAACTTTTACTTACAGTAAACGTTCTTATATTTGAACGACATATTCTGTTAACGACTCATCTTTTTGCATGAGCTCACGTAAATATTTTTTAGCACGGAACAAACGTGATTTTACCGTACCAATCGATACTTTCATCTCTTCTGCAATTTCAATTAATGAATATTGCGAGACATAAAATAATTCGATTGTTTTACGGTAAATGCCGTCTAATTCTCCAATTTTTTGTTGAATGATTTGTTGCATATCTTCTTTTTCAATTGTTTCACCTGGCGTTAACGTATCGCTCGGCACGAGGTCGAGAATCGGAACGTCTAATGAATCGGGTTGGTTCATGACGTATTTGTTGCGACGCACATTTTTACGATAACGATCGCGGAATGTATTCATACAGATCGTCGTAATCCACGCCTTCATTTTATCGACTGTTTCAATTTTTCCTTCATAACGGACAATTTTCACCCAAACGTCTTGCATTAAATCTTCCGCTTCTTCTTTATTACGTGTTAATTTTAAACATAAATGATATGTATATTTACCATACTCTTCATATAAATTTTGTACTGTAGTCATTGCTACCGCCTCCATCTAATTCGCTTTGTACTCTTATTATGCAAAAAAAGCAAAAAACGTACTATCGGAGTTCCTTTCATTTACATTACAATTTTGTAAGGCAAAAAATAGATGACTTCTCCGCATTTACAGTTGGAGAAATCACCTATTATTATTCTTTCGTTATTTCTTCTACTTCTTCTTTGCGAATCGTCATTTTCATAATGCGACTACGTTCCATCTCATCGATCGTAAACGTATGGTGATGATAGTTTAACGTTTCGCCTACTTCTGGAATTCGACCAAACTCCTGCATGAAAAATCCACCGATCGTTTCATTTTCGTCTGGTAACTCCATCTCTAACAATTCCATCGCATCTTCCAAATCTAAACGTCCGCTACAAATTAACGTATGTTCATCGTGGAAGTATATCACTTGTTCTTCCGCTAAATCGGTCTCATCTTCAATTTCTTGACCAATCATCTCTTCGATAATATCTTCTTGCGTCACAATTCCGAGCGTTCCTCCGTATTCATCTAAAATGATCGCCATATGTTTTTTATGCGCGAGCATCAATCGAAATACTGTTTCAACACTCATCGTCTGAACGACAAATAATGGTTCCATATCGATATATTGTTTCATCGGTCGATCCGGATGTATCGACCATTCGATTAATTTTTTTGAGTAAAAAATACCGACGACTTTATCGATGCTTTCTTCGTAGACAGGATAACGTGTGTAAAAATACTCGAGCACTGTATCTCTTGCTTCTTCATATGTCGTATCGACCGTTAAAGCGACGACATCGGTACGGTGCGTCTCCATAACATCGAGCACGTCTTTCTCAGGGAAATCGAGAATTCCTTTAATTCGTTCTGTCTCTTCCTTCTCAAAAGCCCCTTCCACTTGTGCGAGATCAACCATCGAACGCAAATCATCTTTCGTCAATGTCGCTTCCGTCACTTGCCCTTTACTAATGATACGAATGAATAAATTCGTAAACTTCGACAGTAAAAACGTTAAAGGCGTTAAAACGAAAACGAGCAAACGAATGACAGGTGCGACGACGTATGCGATTTTATCCGCAAACGTTGCGGCAATTGTTTTCGGCAACACTTCTCCAAAAATGATTAAAATAATCGTCAACGTTCCTGTCGCAAGTCCGACTTGCCATGATTTCTCGATTGCGATCATCGTCACGAGTGTCGGCAACATAATGTTGGCGATATTGTTTCCGATTAAAATGGCGGTAATCATTCGATCCGGTTGTTGTAAGAGCGCATCGAGTTTTTGCGCAGCGACATCGCCATCATTCGCACGGAAACGAACTTTCATTCGATTCACCGCCGTGAGCGCTGTTTCGCTCCCCGATAAAAAGAATGACATGAATAAAAAGAATGCTAACGCAATAAACAAAAGCGTCTCCTCCAGTAATTTTTAAAGTGTTCCAATTATATCATATCTCACATTTCAAACGTATCATTTCGGTATTGAAAATATGTTTCTGCTATACTGAAAGGGAATTGATTTTATGAAAGAAAAGAGGAATTTCGATGACACAATATTCAACATTCGATGCGTATTTTCGCGAACATCGCGAACGTCACTTACAAGAATTGACAGACTTTTTACGCATTCCGAGCATTAGCGCTCTATCTGAGCATAAAGAAGATATGACGACAGCTGCGAATTGGCTCGTGCAATCTTTCCAAGAAGCAGGGCTCGAAAATGTCTCGATCGATGCGACGGACGGACATCCTGTCGTATATGGCGACTGGTTACATGCGGAAGGTAAACCGACAATTTTAGTGTACGGACATTATGACGTACAACCTGTCGATCCATTAGAGCTCTGGGAAACACCTCCTTTCGAAGCGACGGTGCGCGACAATAAATTGTACGCACGTGGAGCGAGCGACGATAAAGGACAAGTGTTCATGCATATTAAAGCAGTTGAAGCTTTAATGAAGTCATTCGGCAAACTTCCAGTCAACGTGAAATTTATGATTGAAGGGGAAGAAGAAGTCGGTAGCCCGAATTTAGAGAAATATATTGAGGAAAATAAAGAAAAATTAGCTTCAGATATTATTGTCATTTCAGATACAGGAATGGTCGGCCCAGGTAAGCCTGCAGTATTATATGGGTTGCGTGGACTCGCTGGCGTACAAATCGATGTGAAAGGCGCAAAAGGTGATCTCCATTCAGGACTTTACGGAGGCGCTGTCCAAAACGCACTTCACGCACTCGCTCATATTCTCGGCAGCTTCCGTGATGCGGAAGGCACGATTCAAGTTGAAGGATTTTACGACAATGTCCGCGAATTATCAAAAGACGAGCGTGCGGCATTCGCAGCGATTCCGTTCGACGAGCAACGAGTGAAAGACGAATTACAAGTCGATACACTATTCGGCGAAAAAGGGTTCACGTATTACGAACAAACGTGGGCACGTCCGACACTCGAAGTGAACGGAATGCACGGCGGATTTTCGGGTGAAGGGATTAAAACGGTATTGCCGAACGAAGCGAGCGCTAAAATTTCTTGTCGACTCGTACCCGACCAAGATCCAGATGAAATCGTCGATAAACTGAAAGCGCATATCGCGAAACATACTTTACCTGGTGTTACGGTAGAAGTGACAGAATTCGATAAAGGAAAACCGTTCATCGCACCGTTCGACCACCCTGCTATTCAAGCGGCGAGTCGCTCATATGAAAAAGTGTACGAAACACCGACATCATTCATTCGCGGTGGCGGTTCTATTCCGATCGTTGCAGCATTTGACGAAATTCTTCAAGTTCCTGTCGTCTTAATGGGCTTCGGATTAGATACGGAAAACTTCCACGCACCGAACGAGCACTTCCATCTCGAAAACTTCGATCGAGGACTGCGCGTTCTTGCTGATTATTATTTTGAAATTGAACAATCACTTTAAGATAAAAAGATGTCGCTTTTCATACGGCGACATCTTTTTTATATTTATTCAAATAATGTGACAAGCTCGTCGAATGGTTTGCGCTCTTTCACTTTCGGTTCCACATCATAATAACCGAATTGAAGCATGCTCATAATGCGCTCCCCTGGTTGAACTCCTAATCTCTCACGGAATGTTGGATTGTCTAAAAACGGTGGTGTCTTCCAGCACGACCCAATTCCTTGATCCCATGCAAGCAACTGTGCGTTTTGGATAAGTGCACTTGCTGCCCCGTAATCTTCGAGACGCTCTTTTTGGCGCACATCTTCTGGAACGATGACGAATACGACGCCACCGACTGTCGTAAACTTACGCATCTGCTTTTCTAACGTTTCTTCATCTAGTTGCTTCCAGTTCGGAATCGCTACTTCACGAATGACAGGTAAAACATTCTCGTAACGCTCGCCCCCTGCCACAACGAAACGCCAAGGATTGCGCATCCCGTGGTTCGGCGCCCACGTTGCATCTTCTAAAATCGCAAGTAAGTCTTCTTCCGCTACTTTTTTCCCGTTAAACGCTTTAATTGAACGACGTTGAATAATCACGTCACGTACAGATAATGATTGTTTTGTCATAACCATTCTCCTTTATTATGTATAGTCCCCATCATTATACCTCAAGTTGTAGGAAAATTAGAAAAATTTGCTTTCGCTTCTGTAACCGAATGTTCATAATTCTCCATATGATTTTTGTCATATTGTGTCGATTTTCAATATTTTTCACTGTATAGTGAAAATCATTATAAAACAAAGGGTAGGATGAACAAACATGACTCAAAAAATCGCATGGATTATCGATAGCCTCGGCTATTTAACACCTGAACTCGCGGCGCGCCCTGACGTCTTTGTCGCTCCACTGACGATTCATTTCGGAACAGATAGCTATGTAGATGGTGAAAGTTTAACGACCGATGAACTCTATCATAAAATTAATACGACAAAATCAATTCCAACAACTTCCCAACCTTCCGCTGGCTATTTCGAAAAATTGTATCGTTCTTTAAAAGAAGAAGGTTATGATTGTGCCATCGCGGTTCATATTTCAAGCAAATTAAGTGGCACATTCGCCTCTTCGAATGCAGGTGCCGAACTTGCTAATTTCACCGTGCACACGGTTGATTCTCTTTCGATGTCATACGGTATGACATACATGCTAGAACGTGGAATCGAGACGTATGAAGAAACAAAATCGATTGAACAAACGATGCAAGTCATTCAAAACTTAGCAGCTAAATTACAAAACTACATTTTGATTGGAAAATTAGATCAATTGTATAAAGGGGGGCGCATGAGTGGCGTCCAATATTTCCTCGGTAGCTTATTAAAAATGAAACCGGTCGTCCATATGAACGACGAAGGTTTATTAATTCCTTACGATAAAGTACGCTCTGAAAAACGTGGCGTTCAATATTTAATCGATCGCGTAACAGAAAAAGCAGACCAAATGACTTCTTGTTTGTACATTATGCACGGCAATGTCGAAGAACGCGCAATCGCTTTAAAAGAAGCAATTCATAAACAGATTCCGAATCTTGATATTCGCATCGGAGAAATTAGCTCATCCATCGCAGTGCACGCCGGCGAGGAGACATTGGCGATTTTATGGTTTGAAGATGACGGTAAAATGTAGTGTAAAGACGAGTGTACACTCGTCTTTTTTAGGTATTTCATACTGAAATTATTTTTTTGAAACTTTACTGAAATATTTCCGTACATGTTAAGTGAGAAAACGTTATATTATTAAAAGCGTTTTTATAAATAAAGGAGTGAAAGAATGAATAAAAAAACAGGTTTAATCGCACTTATTATTGCCGTTGTAGTAGGCGGTGGAGCGCTCGCTTTCGCATTTTTAGGCGGCTCAACGAAACAAGATTATTTCAAAGCGGAATTTAAATCCGTCCAAACAATGGTTGACGATTTCAAACATCGTTACAAACCAGAACTCGATTATTACGACATGACGATGGAACATGCTGTCGAAGCAAAATCAAAAATGACAGTCGATATGAATAGCCAGTCAGCATTACTTGCCGACGTGCCGACGGATCTCATTAAAGATTCTCATATCGAAATGACGTCACAGTCTGATATGAAAAATAAGGTAGCAGATGTTCGCGTAAAAGGTGAAGTTGCCGGAATGCCACTCGACAACATTTATCTTCGCCTCGCACAACATGACCTTTTCGTCCAATTGCCATTTTTATCTGAAGTTTTAACGATCAACGATAAAAAAGTGAACGAATTAATGAAAGAAAACGATCCGGAATGGACAGAAGAAATGAGCATCGACTTTACTGAATTTTTCGATCAAAACGCATTGCCTGCGGATAAAGATATGAAACATGTACAAGATGCGATGTTAAAAACATTGTATAAAAACTTAGACGACGAAGCGTTCACGTCAACGAAAGAAAAAGTGAATGTTTTATCTGAAGAAGTAAACGCTGAAAAAATTACGATGGATCTCGGTCCAGAACAATTAAAGAAAGCAACGATCGCTATTCTTGAACTCGTACGCGATGACAAAACGATTCAAAAAATGGTGAAAGAATCGATAACACAAAACGCGATGTTCGAAATGACATCAACAGAAGAAATGATGAATGATTTCAATAACGACATTAACGAAGCGATTGAAGAAGTGAAACAATCGACTGAAAAACCACACCTCGTTTCAACGATTTGGATTGCGGATGACTTCATCGTGAAACGTGAATTGACGATGTCTGATGACGAAGAAACAGCTGTACAAGTGAAAGGTGATCATTTGCGCAAAAAAGACGGTCACACATTCCAATACGCATTCGGCTCAGTTGAACAACCGAACGCTTTCACAATTCA
The DNA here is from genome assembly GCF_042675605.1 of Savagea faecisuis. Taxonomy (NCBI): domain Bacteria; kingdom Bacillati; phylum Bacillota; class Bacilli; order Caryophanales; family Caryophanaceae; genus Savagea; species Savagea faecisuis. The sequence continues at coordinate 101,918 of NZ_JBHTJF010000001.1, read as the reverse complement.
AGGTGAAACGAAATTCGACGGCAAAGTTACAGCAGACCGCATCGACTTCGCAGTGGAAGATCTCGGTACATTAACGTACACAGCGGATGAAACACTTGAAAAAGACGTGCGTGATTACAAATATACGTTCAGCGTTCAATCGGATATGGCGATTGCAGGCGAACTCGTTTGGTCTGGTAAAAACGAATATAGTAAAGACGCTATGAAGAGCTCACAACGTGTCGGCATTAACTACGAAGATATTAAAGTAGAAGACGTCGCGCTCATCGTAGAATCGGATACGAAACGTATGAAAGCTGTTTCTGAAAACCCGACAGACAATATTCGTAACTTAAACGACATGTCTCAAGACGAAATTACGACATATCTCGAAACAGAATTTGAAGAAGTCGGTCAAATTTTACAAGGGCTTATGATGACAACTATGTTAGATGGCGATATGGAAGGCGCTTGGGATGAAGAGCCGATGATGGAATTTACAGACGCAGATTTTGAAGAGATGCGTGCAGAACTTGCGGAAGATGGCATCGAAATGACAGATGAAGAATTCGCAGAGTGGAAATTAGAAATGCAAGAAATGTTCGGAAACGAATAATTCGGGAATGATGAAACGGAATAGGTGAAAACCTGTTCCGTTTTTTTAATTGGAAAGCGAGGTGTTCATATGCAACATTTATTTTATTTTATGAAGCATTTTATGCAACTAATACAACGACAAAAGCTGACAGTTCTCGCTTTTTTATCATTTCCTTTCGTACTCATAATGCTCGCACTATGGACGATCATTCCGTTGCTTTCCTTTGATGAAGGTGAGCCGATCCGTTTTGCTATCGTCGACGAAAATCAGTCGAGTGAAACGAAACAACTGCTTGCCGCTTTAACGGACGGTCAGTTAATTGAGGGACCGCTCCGCTTCGAAAACATGTCGAAAGAAGAAAGCGAAGACGCAATGCATCACAATACAATTGGCGGTGCTTTGCAGTTTCCTACTGGATTTACACGCGCACTTTATGACGGAAAAGCGATTGAACTCCATGTTATCGGAAATGCTAAAAAACAACGAGAAACAGAACTGCTCTACAGTTTGGCACAAACCGTTTCGCAACATATTAATACGTCTCAAGCGAATATTTTACTCATCGACCAATACGCAAAGGAAGCCGGATGGTCCACAGCACAACGGGATGAGTTATTATTTGAGCAATTTATGAGTTATAGTTTATTCACGCTCGGAAAAGATGCGATGCTCGAAGAAGAGAAGATCGTAAATCCGTTGACTGATTCTCCTGTCCACTACTTCGCGATTCAATTTTTGTTCGGATTACTCGTCATTTGGACTTGGCTTCTCTACCGCTTTTTCCACAGCACGTTGCCGCCTTCGATTACGATGCGCCTTCAACTATTGAACGTCTCACCACTTTCAATAGAAAGCGCAAAAGGAATCGTTATTACGCTCTTCGTTTTCATGACGAGTTTTCTCGGCATTATCATTTTGTTACTTTTAAGCTCGATTGTTTTTGTTACGTCGGACGTTCTTTCTCTCGCATTCGCCATGTTATTTACGATCAGCATGAGCTTTTTCTTCTTCTCTATTATGGAACGTTTTCGATTTTTAGCAGCTTCCGCCCAAGTGATCGGCATCGTTTTATTGTTAGGGGTGAGCGGATTAATAATTCCACCGCTCTATTTACCTGCGCAACTCCAATCCGTCGTTTCATTCTCTTTTTTAAATGAATTGACTGAAGGGATGCGTCAGCTCTTTTTAATGGGGAATTTTTCGATGCAATGGTCGGTTAGTGTTACAACATTCGTCATACTTGCCTTCATTTGGCTCATCGTTTGGCGTCAACAGAAAGAGGTGAAGTAATACGATGGCTTTATTACGTTTTCATTGGCGGTGGTGGCATTGGTTATTATTGCTGTTGCCACTCGCGATCACACTACTGCTCACAAAACTCATCTTTCAAACGACAGAAGAATTTCGCATTCCTGTCGCAATCGTCGACGAAAGTACGGAACAATTTTCGAAAGACTTGCTCGTTGCGCTTCACGATGCGCCTTATATCGACGTACGCGAAATGGACCGTTCCGCTGCTTTACGCGCGCTTGAACGGCATGAAGTAGATAGTGCCTTTCTATTCAAACATTCTTTTGATGAACAAATTGCAAAAGGAGAACGACAGGCGATCGTCGAAAGTTATACGTCTAACTTATCGTTCGGGTACAGCACTGCAAAAGAAATCATCACCGCTCACATTCAACAAATTGTAGGGCGAGAGCGTGCAGCGATTGCGATTGAGCACATTGTGAAACGTCCTGTCGATCACGCTGTCATCGCACAACAATCGATACAAGCAGAACGAGAACGACAATTGCTAACGGTCGTTTTGCACGATGAATCTAGTGACAGTGAACAAGAACGAACGACGACAATGCCCCTCCTGTTATGGAGCATCTTAACGATGATCGGGACATATATAATCGGACTCCCTCTTTGGACATTAATACGAAGCTCACTCCGATGGCGCTTTCCGTTTAGTCGCTTATCGAGCAGTTCATTATTTTGGCGACAATGGGCCATCCTTAACGGAATCGCCCTTCTCGCAGATAGTATCGCTTATATGTTATTAAACTTTCCGTCCCTTTGGACCGTTGCGGCGTACCGCCTCACCTTGTTCATCGGAATCGGTCTTGTGTTCACATTGTTTTATACGACACGAGCGCTCCACCGAATAGCGAGCGTCCTATTATTCATACTAATCGCAACAGCAAGTACGACATTCGCGACGTGGCATCCATTCGCCGCGCTATGGCGAGGAACGTTCGCGATGAGCCTCGTCGTCTGTTGTTTACTTGCACTCATTTTAGCGATACGAAAGGAGAATCTTGATGTTACACGTACAACATCTTCATAAAGCATTCGGACAACAAACCGTCCTTCACGACGTCTCGTTCACTATTCCGAAAGGAGAGATCGCATGTTTTATCGGAAAAAATGGCGCGGGGAAGTCGACACTCTTTCATATCATTGCGACATTGTTGCACGCTGACAGTGGCACGCTCACTTGGGACGGACGATGTTATGAGCAAGAGGCGAAAGCGATTCGCCAACAAATTGGATACGTTCCTCAACAACTGGCCATTTGGGAAGATTTTTCCGTCGCTCAAAATATGCGCTTTTTCGAACAACTTTCGCCCATTAGGCGCAGCGACGAACAGTTACGAGCGATTTTAAAAAGTGTCGCACTCGAAGAATGGAATCGTAAAGCGAAACATTTATCAGGCGGGATGAAGCGCAAGTTAAACATTGCGCTCTCACTCATTCACCAGCCCGCTCTCCTGTTGCTTGACGAACCGACTGTCGGCATCGACTTACGTTCGAAAATTGAAATTCAACAAGCACTCCTCGCTTTACGCGATCAATTCGGCATGACGATGTTGTACATTTCACACGATATGGAAGAAGTGACCGCATTAGCCGATACGATTTTTAATGTAGGTGATGATTTGTTTTACACCCAATTGCTCCAAACGAAAGGAATCGACACGATTTCACTTCGTTAACGAAAAATACGCACCTCCTCACAGACGTGAAGAGGTGCGTATTTTATTCATTCATTTGGACATGTGGCGGCACGAGAATTTCTACATATGCTCCTCGTGCATAATAGTAAGTAGCACTTAACTGTCCTTCTTGCTGTGCGAAAATCGGAAGACGATACATCCAATAACTTTCGTGAAAGGTCGGGCGTTCGACAACTAATGTGTCATGACGCAATGTAACGGTCCACGGCTCTCCCCAACTTGTTATAGCATTTTCATCATAAATAAAAGCTTCTTGATAAAGTTGAACCGTTAATTCTTTCACTTCTTCACTTTGTTCAATCGTATACGAGAGTCCTTCTGGAATATCCAACTTTATTGGAGAATCAGCATTCACATCGAAGCGATACATTTCGTCAGGTGTCGTCCATCCTGCATCTTCTTTCACACTTTCTTTTATAATATCTTCCACTTTCGTCACGTTGACGAGAAATGGAGCGATGATTGCACCGATGACGAGAAAGACGAACGTAACTATAAACATACTATTCCAACGATAAAAAGGAACGCGTAATGTTGAACGCTTTGATAACCGAATCCACAAATAAATCGGAACCCCTATCGTCAATATTAAAAATATGAGATTTATGCCGAGCAAAGCGGTTCCTCCTTTCTACGGTGATGTCGGATCTGCAAGTGCTGGATTCGTCGTGACTTTCGTTCCGAGTGGGACCGTAATATCAATTTGTGGACTGGATACGTGCACATTCATCCAATACTCCTCCTCGTCATGCTCTTTGAAGAGGGAGCTTAAATCGTACATTGTATAAGCATGTAATTTTTGCTCTTCTGATGGCTCTACATACAATCCGTCGTCTTTAAATGACACTGCTTCAACATGAGAGAATTCATCGATTAAGTAATCTTTCATATAAATTTCTCTACTTTTCGATACGCTCACTTGCACTTGATCGACTTCTTCCCAATAAACGGAGTAACCCTGTGTACTTACTCCTAAAATGTCCCCTTTCTCTCCTAATCGTAATTCCTCTGCTAATTCATCGGAAGCGAAATCTAAATACAACTCATTTCCACTTAAATCGAATGTGTACGTTTCGTCAGATTCCGGTACCATCGCTTCCATCGGTCGTTTTTCATAAGCATCTAACGGAGTCGTCTCTACGAGAAATGGTGTAACAATGGCTAATACTATACAAGTGAGTAATGCTGCCGTCGTCACATATTTCGTCATCGAATAATTTTTAAAAGCAATATACATGAAAGCCATAATCGCGAAAAGAAAACCTACTAACAATAAGAGTGCTACTGGAAAGATCGACATTACGAACGCACCTCCGTCCGCTTTCTAAATAAATAACTGACTGTGTACAACACGACTGCCACAACCATTCCCTTTCCGAACTGTTCAACATCCGTTGCAGACTCAAATAAATAAATGATAAACATAGCAGGTAAATTCATAATTTGAAGAATGAAGAGAATCCCAGCGGTGACGAAAAACAGTTTTGCTGAGTATCGATAAAATGAAACGATAAAATAAGATAAAGATCCAGCAATTAAACTATATCCGAAAACTCTTAACCATAATGACCCGTACAATAGTGGGTCTTCAATGAGAAATGGATACGCCATAATGATCGTGTCGTCTGAAAACATTTTCAATAACGGTGCAAATGAAATGAATAGTAACGGAATAAAGGAACCAATCATCATCTGCGTCACACTGAATGTCACATTCGCTAAATGGTGAACGCGCTTCGTCGAAACGAAACGAAACATGAGACGTTCCGTTAATTTATTCGCCAAAATCGCATTGATGGCGAAACTCCAAATGAAAATCATAATTAAGTTGAAATCGAAGCTTTGACTGACGACGGCAATGCTGCTTTCTTCATCACTTGAATACTGTGTCGTTTTAAAAAATAGTCCGACGACTTGGAATAATAAAATTGTCCCGACGCTTGCACTAAAATAGGTGCGCATCATCCATTGAAGTTGTTTTTTATAAAGTTGAGTCGGCGTCATAGTCGTTGTAAACATCATCGATTCCCCCTTTGCGGTGTTCTGTCATGTAAATGTATGCGTCGGACAGTCCGACTCCTTTTATTTGCACGTTTGATTGTTGCAATTGATGACGCTCTTCTGCTGTTAGCTCATTCGGCACAATGACGTGTTGGACGGGCGCTTCTCCGAATGTCGTCACGACTTGGCTTTTCGCAATGACCGATTGAATCGTAGCTGCAGAACCGATCAATTCGACGTAACGTTGTTGCAGTTGCTCCGCTTCGTCGACGTAAACCGTCTGGCCGTCATGGAGGACAACGACGTATGATAACAATTGTTCGAGCTCTTCGATATGGTGGCTCGATACGATGATCGTACGCGGATGTTCGACATAATCTTTCAACAATAGTCGATACACATCTTTCCGCACACTCGCATCCATACCGTTCGTCGGCTCATCAAAATACGTGACATCCGTGCGCGCGCATAAACCGAGGACGAAACGGTACGTCATATTCATCCCTTTCGACAATTTCGACTGACGAGCGTGCGTCGGAATTTCAAAATACGCTAACAATCGCTCCGCTAAAGGACGGTCAAATTTCGGGTAGAAATGCGCCATCGCGTCAAGTCCTTCTGTTAAACGCGCATTGTCAACTAAATTAAATTCATCGTCGATCAACATCGTATTCGCGCTCACTTGAATATTGTCAAAAGGTTGTTCTCCTCCGACGAATAGTTGACCCGATGTCGGTGCCGATTCCCCTGCTAACAATTTTAAAAATGTCGTCTTTCCCGAACCGTTACGACCGATTAAACCGACGAAGCTATTTTTCGGAATGTGACAGGTGACGTTTTTCAACGCGTCTTTATTTCCATAACGTTTGCGTAATTGGATTGTCTCTATCATTTCTTTTCCTCCTTTTGAAAGCTCGCTTGAATCGCTTGCTGAACATCGTGTTCTGTTAATCCGAGAAGTTTCGCTTGCTCAACTAAATCATCAATGATCGACTGAATAACGGTCGTCTTTCGATTCATTTTCAATTGTTGTTGGGCCCCTTCCTTCACGAACGTCCCGAGTCCGCGTTTTTTATATACGAGATTTTGTTCTAGCAGTAATGTGATCGCTTTCCCTGCTGTTGCTGGGTTCACTTGAAACAGTTCAGCGAGCTGATATTGGGAATACACTTTCGCATCTTCTGTTAAATGCCCGAGTAAAATTTCATCTTCTAACCAATTCGCAATTTGTTGATAAATCGGCTCTGTACTTGTCGCATCAAGCATTTCCTTCTCACCTCCAACCTAGTACATTACTCAACTAATGTACTAATTGACTCAACTATACGACACAACGATGAATGACGCAAGCATTTTTATATGTCATCACTTCCTTTTTTGTGCGATAATAGTGAGAATGATTCGCATTTAAGTGAGGTGTCGTTTTTTGAAAACTGTTTTTTCTTATGCACGTCCTTATAAAATTCCTATTATCATCGCGCTCTGTTTAACTTTTTTAGAATTGAGCGTCGAATTAATTCAACCGCTCCTCATCGCTAAAATTATCGATGACGGCATTACAGCGCGCGACTCATCCGTCGTCATCACGTGGGGAAGCATCATGATGGGGCTTGCCGTACTCGCTTTCGTTTCGGGTATTGTGAACTCGTACTTTTCAGCCCACGTTGCGCAAAGTTTTGCTTACGATGTGCGCAGTGCGACGTTTCGTCATTTACAAAAGATGACGCTCGCCACTTTTTTAACATTCCAATCTTCTAGTTTAATTACGCGCTTAACGAATGATGTTACGATCATTCAAAACTTTCTTTTTATGAGTTTGCGCATTATGACGCGCGCACCACTCGTCGTGATCGGCAGTTTAATAATGGCGTTTTTCGTCAATGTTCAACTCGCACTTTTACTTCTCGTCACCGCTCCTTTTTTAGCTATTTTTTTATGGGTGATGGTGAAACAAGGGGTCTCTATTTTCGCCTCTGTACAGCGTCGATTAGATCGCGTCAACCGCATGGCACAAGAAAACTTGCGCGCGATGCGACTCGTGAAAGCGTATTTGCGTCACGCGTTTGAAACGAGCCGCTTCAATCGAGTAGCGGAAGCATTACAAAAAGATACGGTGCGCGCTTTGCGAACGATGGAACTAATTTTGCCTGTTTTATTATTTTTTATGAATGCGAGTTTAATGGCCGTTCTTTGGTTCGGTGCGAAACAAATTCAAACATCATCCATTCAAGTCGGTGAACTCGTCGCCGTCTTAAACTACGGACTCCGTATGACGGGCGCATTTTCGATGTTTTCATTTTTAATTATGATTTTTTCACGCGCGAAAGCTTCTTCAGAACGAATTGAAGAAGTGCTCGTTGTGGAATCGCTCGAAGACGTCCAAAAAGAGCGTGGCGATCTTCCTCATTGGGAACGTCTCCGCTTTCACGATGTGTCATTTTCTTATAAAGGGAGTGACCGTCAAGCGCTACGTAATATTAACTTCGAATTAAAGCGTGGCGAAACATTGGCGATTATGGGTGCGACTGGCTCTGGTAAGTCGACACTCGTGCAACTCATTCCGCGACTGTTCACTCCGACATCAGGAGAAATTGTACTCGGAGAACAGCCTCTGCAACGATGGTCGCTCTCGCAATTGCGCGAACTGATCGGCTACGTGCCGCAACAGTCTTTACTTTTCACCGGTACGATTGCGGATAACTTGCGTTGGGGTGCACCCGATGCGACGGATGACGAGTTGATTGAAGCGACAACGAACGCTCAAATTCATGACGCTATTCAAGCTTTTCCGAACGGGTACGACACCGTCATCGGACAGAAAGGTGTCAATTTATCAGGCGGACAAAAGCAGCGCATTTCAATTGCGCGCGCACTCATTCGAAAGCCAGAGCTGCTCATTTTAGATGACAGTACGAGCGCTTTGGACATCCAAACCGAACAACGATTTTTAAATGCGCTCCAAACACTCGATGTGACGACGATTATCATTACTCAAAAAGTGATGACGGCCGAACGAGCGGATGCAATTTTATTGTTGGAAGACGGACAAGTGGTCGACTACGGGACGTCTGAACAATTAGCGAAACGCTCAAAACTTTACCAACGTCTCATCGCATCTCAAAAAGAAAGCGAGGGGAATGAAAATGAGTGAATGGTTAAAACCGTTTCGTTACCCTAAGTTGTTAACGAAAGAACAAATAAAAAAGGGAGCTGCCCCGAAAAAGAAACAACGTTCAAGCGATTGGAAAGCTTCGTTAAAGCGCATTTGGGATGTCGTCGATGAACAGCGCCTCTTACTCATTGCTGTTCTCGCACTCGTCTTAATCAGCTCCTTACTCGCTTTAGCTGGACCATTTGTACTCGGAATGATTATCGACCGATATATCGTCCCTGGACAAATGAATGGACTCGGCAAAATGTTGTTGTTATTGCTTGCGATTTATTTCGGACTCTCTTTAACGATGTACGGTCAAAACTATTGGATGGCTGGCATCGCCCAACAGACCGTCTATCGTTTGCGGACGGCTCTCTTTGCGAAACTTCAAAAGTTGCCGATTTCTTTTTTCGACAAGCGACAGCACGGAGAAATTATGAGTCGTTTAACGAACGACATCGATAATATTAGCCAAACGTTGAACTCTTCGTTCATTCAAGTGTTTTCGAGTGTCATCACATTGACTGGTACGGTCGCAATTATGCTTTATTTAAGCCCGCTCCTCACCGTGCTGACGATGACGATTATTCCGGTAATGTTTTTATCGATGCGCTGGATTACGCGGCGGACAGGGATTTTGTTCAAAGAACAACAACGTGCACTCGGAGAATTGAACGGTTTTATCGAGGAGTCGATTTCAGGACAAGCGGTCGTGAAAACTTTTTCGCAAGAAGCACGCATGTTAGAACAGTTTCAACAAAAAAGTGAAGCGTTAAAATTGCGTGGCTTTTGGGCGCATACGTATTCGGGATATATTCCGAAAGTGATGAACTTTTTAAACAACGCCTCATTCGCGATCGTCGCAGGTGTCGGCGGATGGCTCGCCTTGCGAGGAGATGGACTCGTGACGATTGGAACGATTGTCATTTTCTCCGAATATGCGCGTCAATTTACACGCCCTTTAAACGACTTAGCGAACCAATTTAATACGGTTCTTTCCGCATTAGCTGGAGCGGAGCGTGTCTTCGCTTTAATGGATGAAGAGGAAGAAAAAGATGATGGTGACGTATTAGAGAGTGGTGTCATTCAAGGGGATGTACGATTTGAGAACGTTTCGTTCGGGTACGATGACACGACGATCGTTCACAATTTATCGTTTCACGTGAAACGTGGTGAAACAGTGGCGTTCGTTGGTCCTACTGGTGCAGGAAAAACGACAATTATGCAACTTATTAGTCGGTTTTATGATACTTCTTCTGGAACGATTTATATCGACAGACGACCGATTGACACGATTGCACGTTCTTCTTTACGAAGTGAAATGGCCTTCGTTTTGCAAGACTCATTTTTATTTGAAATGACCGTTCTTGATAATATTCGTTACGGGCGTCTCGATGCAACGGAATCGGACATTGTCGAAGCAGCAAAACGAGCGAACGCACACGACTTCATTATGAAACTGCCTGACGGATACGAGACGATGATTGAATCAGACGGCGGACAATTATCGCAAGGTGAACGACAATTGTTATCGATTGCCCACGCATTTGTCGCCAACCCAAAAATCTTACTGTTAGACGAAGCGACGAGCAGTATCGATACGTTGACAGAATTGCACATTCAAGAAGCGCTCGAACGATTGATGGAAGGACGGACGAGCTTCGTCATCGCTCACCGTTTGAACACTGTTCGTCAAGCGGATACAGTCTACGTATTGCGAAATGGACGCATCGTAGAGAGTGGCTCTCAACAACAACTCATTGAAAAACGTGGCATTTATTACGACATGTTGCAACAACAAAAAAATGGCGGCTCTCTATGATGAGAACCGCCATTTTCATTCGTTATTTTTTATCTTTTACTTCTACTTTCGTACCGTCTGCATATTTGTATTCAACTTCAATTTTCGAATATGCGTCGATGCCTAACGCTTTCGTCACTTCAGCGATCACTTCTTCTTCGCTGCTCGTTTCTGTTAACTTTAAAGCATTGACGAACTCTTCTACTTTCGCAGTTGCGTCCGCTCCTTTAAATGCTTCATTCGTAACGTAGTTTTTATATTCATTATCTGTCGGATCATTTTTATCATATTCTAAATCGACCGCATCTTTCCCGTCGACATCAATTTCTACTTCAAACTTTTCAAAGTTTGTCGCTGCCACTTCTCCTGTTTGAGACTCTGTAGCAGGTGTTTCCGTTTCAACTTCTGGCGTTTCTACTGCATTGTCCTCTTGTTCTGTCGTCGGCGGTGTCACTTGTTGTTCTGGTTCCGGCGCTTCCTTATTTCCGTCGTTACCACAAGCCCCGAGTACGAGTGCTCCTGATAAAATAAGTGCGCTCATCGTTAACTGTTTGTTTTTCATACGATTTCACTGCCTTTCAAATTAAAGATTTCAATCGTGTACAGTGAATGTTTTCCCGTATTTCATTCATTTAAACATTACCATTTCCCAACCGTTCGCTCGATCGTTCCTAATAGCTGTCGTACACGTAATGGTTGCCCGTTGTCTAGCTCGATAATGCCGTCAAAATATCCTTTTACTCTTTGAATCTTTAGTTTCCCTAATTTCATTCGGAATACATCATTTTCTTCAAAGAAAGGAGTAAACGTTAATTGGACGCGCGTCGAATATTTCGTTTTAATGCTCCACGTGTCACTCACATTCGCTGGGTCGAACAAAAACTGCAACTCTTCATTAATAATATGAAGTTTTCCATCGATGACAACACCGTTATCTGTATACCCTTTACCGTCTGTCCACCCATTAGATAAATTGAGTCCGACTCTTTCATTTCCTACTTTTTGAGAAGCGACACCCCAACACCATTCTACTTTTCTTCCCCAAATACCACGCATCATATTTTCGACAGACAAGCTGTAATCTGGATGAAAATTATATTGACGATCTCCTAATGTAACAGAGCCTGACGTCGGCAATGTAAGTTGCTTAGATGTCATTTGATACTCCTCCACTGTTGTCGGAATCACAACATTAAGTGATTCATCTTGTGCAGGATGTTCAATCCGCAAATTTGTCTCAAAAGGTTCACCATCAAAAGAAGCGACTTTCGCTACTAAATGAGTCTCTCCTTCTTCGCGTATACATTCAATGGACAAGCCATCATGAATAAAATGTGAGGCATGTGTCGGATGACTCCCTAAAGCCATCTGGCGATTAAAAGTAACATCTACTTTTTCCATTAAAAAACGATCTGTTTCTAAATCAAAAAAGGAGACAGTTCCGACGACTGTATGACTAAAATCAGCAATTAAAAAAGTGAGCACCGCTTCTTCTCCGTAGACGATCCAATGGTTCCAATTTTTCCGACGGAAGAGGCGACGTTTCACATTCGCATCAATATGAGGAATCGGTGAATAGCCTACTGTTTGCATATTCAACTTTCCTTTTGCATCGCACAATGTGAGTAATTCCATACGCATCTCTCCCCTTTATACTCTTTCTCTCTATTGTAGCAGATTCAAAAAGTCTTTTCTTCCGTCCACCTTCTATCAATTTTTTAACGACTTTCCGAAAGAAGTCTCCCATCCTCAAGGAATGTGAAGGTGCGAATAGCACCAATGAGTAGGTGGGAGATGAATTTCGGTTGGCTTTAGCCAAAGAATTTGGTAAAATATAGACATAATGTTCTTTGACAACTGGATATATGGAGTTGCATACGGAAATAAGAGCGAAAACCAAGCCCCTCGTATGCGTAAAATATCCAAGGTACTAAAAACATTGCGTATCAGTAGGGTTGGAATGCCCCGAATTCACGCTCGTGGAGAACACATAAGACTTGCTTGCAAGCTATGTTCGTGGAAGCGAGAAGCCCCCACTTCAAACGAAGTTAAGTGGTGGGTAGTTCACATTAATACCCTTCTCGATTTCAAAATCTAAAAGACCGACTATATGATTAAAAAATATTATGCAACGTTATCAATCTGACGTTCATTTAACAAATGAAAACGAAAAGAAAGATTGCTCATACCCAATCCATCCATGCTTCACTCGTACAATTACATCAAACTTGTTAAATGAAAACCCCCTCTAGTTTTTTTACTAGAGGGGGGTTCGTTCTATTTATTTAAACATCATTGTCGCTTTGACTGCTTTTTGCCATCCTTCGTACAACTCATCACGACGTGCTTCTTCCATTTCTGGTTCGAACTTTTCATCCACTTTCCAATGAGCTGCAATTTCGTGTTTATCTTTCCAGAAGCCTACCGCAAGACCTGCGAGATAAGCTGCACCGAGTGCTGTCGTCTCTTTTACAATCGGACGGTCTACAGGAACTTGAAGTAAATCTGATTGGAATTGCATGAGTAAGTTATTATCTACTGCACCGCCGTCAACACGAAGACGTTTTAATGAAATGCCTGAGTCTTTTTCCATCGCATCGAGCACGTCTTTCGTTTGGTAAGCGAGTGATTCGAGTGTCGCACGGATGAAATGTTCTTTCGTCGTTCCACGTGTCACTCCGAAAATCGCACCGCGCGCTTCACTATCCCAATACGGTGCACCGAGTCCTACGAATGCAGGGACGACGTACACACCGTCTGTCGATTCAACGCGACGTGCATATTCTTCACTTTCTGGTGAATAACGGAACATACGAAGTCCGTCGCGCAACCATTGAATCGCACTACCCGCTACGAAAATACTTCCTTCTAACGCATATTCTACTTTGCCGTCTAATCCCCAAGCGATTGTCGTTAACAAACCGTTGTCCGATTGTACTGCTTTTTCGCCTGTGTTCATAAGCATGAAGCAACCTGTGCCGTATGTGTTTTTCACCATACCTTCTTCGATACATGCTTGACCGAAGAGAGCTGCTTGTTGGTCACCCGCGATTCCTGCGATTGGAACAGCACGACCGAAGAAGTGATCTGTCGATGTTTCAGCATAGACGTGAGAAGAAGGTTTTACTTCTGGTAACATGCTTTTCGGAACCGTTAATTTTTCTAATAAGAAGTCATCCCACTCAAGTTCGTGAATGTTGTACATGAGTGTACGAGATGCGTTCGTATAATCTGTCACGTGTGCTTGTCCACCAGAAAGTTTCCAAATGATCCACGTATCGATCGTACCGAACAATAGCTCGCCTGCCTCTGCTTGTTCGCGAGCCCCTTCTACATTGTCTAAAATCCATTTCACTTTCGTACCTGAGAAGTAAGGGTCTACAAGTAAACCTGTACGTGAACGAACTTCATCTTCTAAGCCCGCCTCGCGTAATTCATGACAAATACTTTCCGATTGGCGCGATTGCCAAACGATTGCATTGTAAATCGGTTCTCCAGTATTTTTATCCCATACGACTGTCGTTTCACGTTGGTTCGTAATTCCGATCGCTTCGATTTGGTCTGGTTGAATGTTACGTTTCGATAATACGCCTGCAATAACACTGAGTACCGAACTCCAAATTTCGTTCGCATCGTGCTCAACCCAACCTGGCTCTGGGAAATATTGTGTAAATTCTTGTTGGCTCGTAAAGTGAATTTCACCTTGTTTATTAAATAAAATCGCACGTGTACTTGTCGTACCTTGGTCTAATGATAAAATATAATGATCTTTTGTCATAATAGTTCCTCCTTTAAATTAAAAGTTAACGCTTCGTTTTTTCGTATCGAAGAGTGACGCGATAAGAATACCGACAATCAACACTGCGACAATCCAAAACGCGATCGATGTTTCTTGTAAGAAAATTTGTTTATAAAATAGTGCACCGAACACTCCTCCGAGAATTGGTGCCGCGATTGGAACCCAAGCATATCCCCAGTCAGAATCACCTTTATCCGGAATAGGTAAGAAGAAATGAGCTAAACGTGGACCGAGGTCACGCGCTGGGTTGATGGCATAACCAGTAGGCCCTCCTAAAGAAAGTCCTAACGCTACAATCAATGCCCCAACAACGAGTGGGTTCAAACCTTCTGTAAATTCATTCGCTCCGATAAATAAAATCGCTAACACTAACATAAATGTACCGATAATTTCTGTGACAACGTTTGCAAGAGGTGAGCGAATTGCTGGAATCGTTGCGAATACACCGAGCTTCGTCTCTTGATCCTCTGTTTTATAAAAGTGTGCAATATAAGCGAAGAAAACGATTACCGCACCAATGAAAGCGCCAACAATTTGTCCCGCAATGTACGGCATAATTTCATTGGTCGGGAATTCTCCAATCGCTGCCATACCGAGTGTCACCGCTGGATTTAAATGCGCCGCACTAAACGGAGCCGATGCATAAATTCCGAGTGTTACTCCGAGGCCCCAACCGACAGTAATGACAATCCAACCGCCACCGTTTGCTTTTGAATCATTTAAAACAACTCCTGCGACAACGCCGACACCTAATACAATTAACACCATCGTACCGATTAATTCACCAAAAAATCCTGTCATATTATTCTCCTCCTTTTAAATTTCGGGAGGCAGAGAGATGAAAAAACCCCACACGTATGCATATAGATGCATTCGTGTGGGGTCTCTATCCTCAGCCACTTTTTGTATTAACTTACATTCAATATAAGTGACGAGGTCCTTTGTGTCAACTACAAATTTATTTTCCACAAACTTTCGTTTGACGTTGTAACGGCATGTGCCCCTGCACGTAACGCTGCCTTCACTTGCTCTTCTGTATTGATCAATCCACCACTAATGACCGGAATGTTTGTCGTTTCTTTCACTTCGGTAATCACTTCTGGAATAATCCCAGGTAACACTTCAATGTAATCTGGTTTTGTTTGTCGGATGAGTGAATAACTCTTTTCCAAAGCCATCGAATCGAGTAAAAACATCCGTTGAATCGCAATGATATCTTTCTTTTTTGCTTTCAAAATAATGTTCGAGCGTGTGGAAATAATGCCATCCGGTCGAATGTCATGAAGCAAAAAGTCAGCCGCAAAATCATCCGTCTTCAATCCATGCACGAGATCGGCATGGATGAAGATTTTTTTATCGCGACGTTTCGCTTCTCTACGGATGAGTGCTAATTGACTAATGTGAACATCTAATAAAACGAATGTTTCAAAAGACGAGTCCATAATTTTTTCAAATTGTTGCATTTGCCTTAACGCGGGTAAAATCTTTTGCGTCACCATAAGCTTCCCTCACTATTCAGCAATCGCTTCAGTCGCACGTTCAATTTCAATGCGTAAGCCTTGCTCGTATTGATTACGTACATCGTCTTTCCAGCCGAAGTATTGTTGCATTACATTTATCACTTCGTCTTTCCATTGTAATGCGTAATCGATATTGAACAAAATATATCCTGTACGACGCAATAAGAAGTCAACAGGTGTCATCGCCATTTCTGCTTCCATCGCGTACATTAATTGTCCGTAAAGGTCATCTGGCAATTTCGAATCGTTATTGTCCATATAACTTACAACTTGTCCGATATTGCTTCCGTATAAACGAACGAGATGAACAGCGCGTTCCTTTTCGATGCCACGTTCTACTAATTTATTCGATTCTGTTTCGATAAATTGTGTTAATGCATCAGAACCACCAATTTTACCGCCTGAAATCGGCATATGTTTCGTACGGCTATTCGTATATAAAATATAGTTTTCTTGTTTGAATTTTTTCACGATGCGATCGACGATTGTTTCTGCCATTTTACGATAACCTGTTAATTTACCGCCCGCAATCGTCATAAGTCCCGATTCTGAAACCCAAATTTCATCTTTACGTGAAATTTCTGAAGGGTTTTTCCCATCTTCGTGAATTAATGGACGAACGCCCGCCCAGCTTGATTCAATATCTTCTTCTTTCACTTGGATATCTGGGAAGATGTATTCAATCGCCTTTAAAATGTATGCGCGGTCTTCTGATGTAACCGTCATGCGCTCTGGATCTCCATCATAAAATGTATCTGTCGTACCGACGTATGTTTTTCCTTGACGTGGAATCGCAAAGACCATACGTCCGTCTGGTGTATCGAAGTATACCGCTTGTTGAAGTGGGAATGTTTGTTGGTCAAAGACGAGGTGAACCCCTTTTGATAATTGAAGGTGTTTTCCTGCTTTTGAACCGTCCATTTCACGCACTTCATCGACCCATGGACCCGCTGCGTTTACGACGACTTTTGCATTGATTTCAAACGACTCTTTCGTTTTTAAATCTTGTGCGATGACACCTGTCACTTTGCCGTGAGAATAAACGAAGTTTTCCGCTTTCACGTAGTTTGCGACAACTGCACCGTATTCGATTGATTCTTTCATTACTTCTGTCGTTAAACGCGCATCATCTGTACGATATTCGACATAAAGACCGCCACCTAATAAACCGTCTTTTTTCACGATTGGAACTTTTTGTTCGACTTCTTCACGTGATAACATCGTACGGCGTTCTGACTTTTTAACTTGCGCTAATGTGTCGTACACTTTTAAACCGATTGAAGTTGAGAAACTACCGAATGTTCCTCCTTTATAAAATGGGAGTAACATTTGAACAGGTGTTGTAACGTGTGGACCGTTTTCATAAACAATCGCACGTTCGCGACCGAGTTCAGCTACTTCTTTAATTTCAAATTGTTTTAAATAACGTAATCCTCCGTGGACAAGTTTCGTTGAACGACTTGATGTACCGTGTGCGAAGTCTTCCATTTCTAGTAATGCGACACTCATGCCACGTGACGCTGCATCGAGTGCGATTCCGACTCCTGTAATTCCACCTCCGATGACGACGACTTCAAATGACTCTGATTGTAAACGTTGGATCATACTTTCACGTTGTTTTGTCATATTTTACCTCTCCTTTATAATAAAAAAGAGACCTCTCAACAAAGGTAGTGCGTCAAACACACTTCCCGTGAAAGGTCTCTCTATACTCAAACCGTATACAGTATTAACTTACTCTCATCATATCAAACTGCCTTGAAAAAGTAAAATGATGTCACTCAATTTTCAGTTCAACTTCCGGTGTCTTCACCTTATTACCAATTAAAGAAATCGCCGTTACACCGACGAGCATCGTCACGCCTCCGATCAACTGGAAAGTGCCGAGTCGAATACCGAACCATAAAATTGAAATGACCATTGCGGTTAACGGTTCGAAACTCGATAACACACTCGTCTCAACAGGCGTAATGTACGTCATGCTTCCTAAAAATAAAACGAAAGCAATCGTCCCGATAATGATAACACCGAGTAACATTAACGCGACTTGCCAATCGAACAATGTCGGGATGCCTTTAATGAAGGTAATAGGATTGAAGATGAGTAAGATGACCCCTCCAATAATCATTCCCCATCCGACAACAAGTAAAACTCCCCATTCTTGCATGAGACGTGCTGGATATAACGTATAAAATGAGAATGCAAAACCGACTGCAATGCCCCAAAATACAGCTTCGCGGCTAAGTGCAAATCCTTCTAACGTACCATCTGTCAGCAATAAAAAAAGACCGATCAAGGTCACGAGCATCCCTAAAATTTGCGCGATAGGTGGTACTGCTTTTTGAATGAATGAAACGAATAAAATAATATAAATTGGTGCTAAAAATTGAAAGAGTGTCGCAATGACCGCATTACTCGTATCAATCGATGCTAAAAATGTATATTGTACGCCGAGCATTCCAAATATCCCAAAAATAATTAATTTACGCGTCCAAAACGGTTGAGCGAACGGACGACGTATCAGAATTCCTCTCCATTTTAAAACTGCGAGAAGTCCCGCTCCTGCAACTAGCAAACGTAAAATGAGTAAAAATTGCTTACTCATCCCTTGATCCAAAATCCATTCCATCATCGGCCCAGTAGCGCCCCAAAACATCGCTCCGACCACGATCATTAAAATTCCTTTTGCACGTAGCATTCGTCCGTACAACTCCTTTCTTGACGCTTTACGCCATGTACGTTTACGTTAACATTGTTATGTCGTATAAGTCCATCGTTTACATTATCGGTAATCGTTAACTATACTTTTTGCTACTGAAAAATGAAAAAGAGAAAATTTTTTATTTTTCACACATTTATTTTTTATTAAAAAAGGTGTTTTATACCTATATATTAATAAGATAATACCTTTCTCATTTATGACCACTTTTTCGTATTTATATTTTTATGATAAACTGATAATATTTGAGAGATTATACTATTTTAGTCATATATTATCGATTATTCGAGAATCTTTTTAAGAGTCTTTTTTACTGATTTTATTATAGTAATCGCATATAATAGTATATTAGTTAGAGTGCAGAGAGAAAAGAGATTAAAGGAGTTATTTATTATGAAGGAAACAACTAAATCAGAGCTATACTTTTCCTGTTTAATGGATAGTCTAGATGAATACGTCATGGTAGTTAAGACCGATGCTGAAGGTTTTATTACGTATACGAATCAAAATTTTCTTCAAGTGAGTGAATGGACGCCAAAGCGAGTACTCGGGAAATCAATTTGGCAAATGTTTGATCCCTCTGAAGAAGACCAACAAAATGTCGACCTCATTTGGAAAACAGTACAAGCGAATCGCAATTATTTTGGCCAAGTGAAGAAAATGAGTAGGAAAGGGAAATCTTACTATGTCAAAATGTTAGCTACCCCTATTTTTGAAGAAGATCGATTACATGAAGTATTATTTTTACAATTAGATGTGACTGAAGATATGGAGTTACAAGAAAAATTAGAGCGCATCGCTTTTATCGATTTCGAAACAGGTTTAATGAGTCGATATAAACTCGAAATGTTAACGACAGATCGCATTAAAGAAAATCTTCATTTCTCATTCGTCCATTTAAATTTAGATTATTATATTTTTGATGATCAAGATAATAAAGCGAAGTTAGACTTGCAAATTATTCAACAATTTGCAAATCGTTTACAACGATTTTTCCAAGATAGTCCGATTGCACGAATTAATAAATACGAGTTCGTCATTTTAACACCTCATGCTGACTGGTTTATCCAAAGTTTTATGAACTTCTTAGAACAACAACCGATTCATATCGAACACTCTCAAATCAAATTAACAGTGAGCGGTGGCATCGCAAAGTTCCCAGAAGACCAACAAACGTATGAGCGATTATTACTCGCTGCACGCGAAGCGACACAATCGATTATACGGTCCGGAGGTGGCGATATTTTATCTTTAACGACAGAACAACATAAAAAAATCGATCGCCACGCTTTAATTAATGAACGTTTACCGTTAGCGATTCAAAATGGAGAGTTATCTGTCGTTTATCAACCACAACTCAATTTAAAGACAGGAGAAAGAAATGTGTATGAAGCACTCATTCGTTGGAATGACGAAGTTCTCGGAGAAGTAAAGCCGTATGAACTCATTCCTATTTCTGAAGAAAGTGGGCTCATCCATGAAATTGGGGATTTTTTATTCCGAACGGTCGCCCAGTTTGCTGCTGAACGGATAAAGGAAGAGCCGAATTTTCAAGTGGCGATTAATTCATCGATCCGTGAATTTATGAAAGATAATCATAGTGTGACACTGCAATCTATTTTAAATGAATACGACTGTCCAGCGAATGCAATTCAAATCGAAATTACAGAAAAATTTGCTTTCCAAGCAGAGGAACAGCAGTCGATTACGCGACAAATGCAGCAATTACAACAGCTCGGGATTACATTTGCGCTTGACGATTTCGGGACAGGTTATGCGTCTTTCCGATTTTTGCAAACATTACCAATTTCAATCGTTAAAATTGATAAATCATACATTCAATCGCTCGTCACTCATCCACAAACGACAAAGCTAGTAGAAGGTCTCATTCGACTTTGTCACTCACTCGACATTCATGTCGTCGCTGAAGGTGTTGAACAAGAAGGGCAATTTAAAATGTTAAAAAATCTCGGCATTGATGCAGTTCAAGGCTATTACATCGCTCAACCTGAAGCATTTTAATATGAAGAGCACATTCGAAATATTCGAATGTGCTCTTTTTGTCTATTATTTTTCTTGCGCGATGTACTTCCAAATCATCGTACTCAACACTTTCGCTTCTGACTCCCACCGTGTATTCATAAAACTCGCTCGAAACTCTCTTAAAATCGTATTAAGTAAAGTAGGACGTAATGGTGTTCTTTGTAATTCTTCTATTAAAAAGGAGAAGTATTCCAATTGCATCTTACTTAGATCGAGGCATTCTTGTTGAAACTGTTCTAGTTCCTCAATCAACTCTTCCGACGTCACTGTTACCTCAGATGTTGGGATATCAAAGCGTTGAAAAATCGAACTCCCGACAAATGCGTACTCGTCCCGAACCATAGGAGTAGCGATATAGTCAATGATGTTTACTAAATAGGAGACTAGCGCTCGCGCATCAATCACTTCATAATTGTGCGGTCTTGAAAAGTTCAAATATTGTTGAATCATGCCCGTGAACATAATGGACAAATCGGGTGCATATGGACGAATCTCTTCTCCATGTAAATCGATTAAACGCTCCGCAATCCATAATAGTTCTTCTTTAAAATGCTCTTCTAAAAATGACATGAGCTCGCGATTCCCTGAATAAAAGACTGCTTCATATAGAGGAAGTAGGTTGTCTTCTCGATTAATGACGAGACGTAATGCGACTTGTTCGGCAAAAATTGCTGGATTTTTTTTATTTTGCTCGGTTAACAATTCACTTCGCAACATTACTGCTTCTTCATATGACTTTTGAAGAATAGCTTTTAAACAATCATCTTTTGATTTGAAATAGTTATAAAACGTCCCTTTCGAAATATTCGCTTCATCTAATATGTGTTGGATCGATGTTGCGGGAAAACCTTGCTCAATAAATAGCCTTTGTGCAACACGTAACACATGTCGTTTCCGATCTTTCATAGTTTCCCTTCTCTCTTCCACCATTTCTTTCATTTAATTTAATCGAATTTAGACTGTTTGTCCAATTTTGATAAGTGACAGTTCATTTTTGTTGAATTGTCCATTTAAACTCGGTAGAATGTTCTAAGTGAACTTAGAGTATAAATAATAGACTATAGTTTCGGAGGTTCTTTATGAAAGATCAACAAAAACCCATTCCTTATGGGATGATCGCAATTTTGTTCTTCGGAGCATTCATTGCTTTTTTAAATAATACATTATTAAACATTGCTATCCCAACGATTATGGAAGAATTCTCTGTCGAAATTTCTACAGCACAATGGTTAACGACAGGATTTATGCTCGTGAACGGAATTTTAATTCCTGCGAGTGCTTTTTTTGTTCAACGTTTTACGAACCGCGCTTTATTTATTAGTGCGATGGCCTTTTTTACAGCCGGTACAGCACTCGCGATGGTTGCGCCGAGCTTCTTATTGCTCGTCGCTGGGCGTATGCTTCAAGCGACCGGTTCTGCACTGATGATGCCCCTCTTAATGAATATTATGCTCGTCACCTTCCCTATTGAAAAACGCGGAAGTGCGATGGGAGTATTCGGACTCGTTATGATCACAGCGCCAGCGATCGGACCGACATTGTCGGGATGGGTTATCGAACATTACTCATGGCGCACATTGTTCGGTATCGTTTTACCTTTCGCGTTTTTCATTTTACTCGTCGCGATTTTCAAATTAAAAAATGTGATGGATACACGACCTGTCCATCTCGATATTTTCTCTCTTCTTTTATCTTCCATCGGGTTCGGGGGAATTTTGTACGGATTTAGTGCAGCGGGTGAAAATGGTTGGACACATTGGTCTGTGTACGGAACGATTGCAGTCGGTACGATTGCGCTCACGATTTTTATCATTCGCCAATTGCGCATGAAAGAGCCTTTACTCGATTTACGCATTTATCGTTACCCGATGTTCGCTTTAGCGTCCGTCATTTCAGTCGTCATTTCGGTTTCGATGTTCTCTGCAATGATTTTAACGCCACTATACGTTCAAAACATTCGAGGTATTTCTCCTTTTGAATCTGGTATTCTCATGTTGCCGGGAGCGATTGTGATGGGAATTATGTCTCCCATTACCGGAAAACTATTCGATAAATACGGACCGAAAGCTTTAGCTTTAACCGGTTTAACAATTACTGTCTTCACGACGTTTTTATTAAGTCGACTCGGCTTCGACGACGGTTACTACTACATTATGGCCGTCTATACAGCGCGCATGTTCGGTATGTCGATGGTCATGATGCCGATTATGACGAACGGGTTGAACCAATTGCCGATGGAATCGAATCCACATGGTACAGCCATTAACAATACGTTACAACAAGTGTCCGGCGCGATCGGTTCAGCTATTTTACTAACGATTACGACGAAACATACACAAACAAAAATGGCAGAACTCCAAAGTGCAGCGACGATGCCGAGCGATCCGACTGAAGCTTCTCAAATGATGTTCCAAATCGCACAAGAAGCAACATTAAGTGGAATTAATCATACGTTCTTCTTATCGACCGTCATCGCGGCGCTCGCACTACTCCTCACATTATTTGTGAAACGTGTTCCAACCTCTTAAAACTCTTCTCTTTGAAGTCGTTGGATGCTTTCTGTAGGCACGGCATCAATTCAATGAAAAAGAGTAACATATACACAAAGAAATAAGGCCTTTTCCATTCGAAAACGAATAGAAAAGGCCTTATTTTTGTTCGATGCTCTTATTTAAATTATTGTACGATATTTTCTGGTGTTTCGCCGTTCAATACTGCGAGAATTGCTTCTACGTTCATTTCTGCCATTTTCGTACGCGTTGCGATTGACGCACTACCGATATGTGGTAAAGCGACGACGTTTGGCAATGTTAATAATTTATGGTTCGGGTCAATCGGTTCTTGTGAGTAAACGTCGAGACCTGCACCGAAGATTTTTCCTTCTTTTAATACGTCATACAATGCATCTTCATCAATAATTTCTCCGCGCGCTGCATTAATGACAATCGCATCTGGACGTAATAATGCAAGCTCTTCGCGCCCGAGAAGACCGTTCGTCTCTTCTGTAAGTGGTGCAAAGATTGCGATAAATTGACAAGTCTTTAATAAATCTTCCAATGAACGATATGTTAAATCGTATTTTTTCTCCGCTTCTTCTTTGCGTGTACGGTTATGATAAGAAATGTCCATATCAAATCCGTATGCACGACGTGCTAAAGCTTCTCCGATACGTCCCATTCCGATAATTCCAATCGAAGCTCCATGAATATCCATTCCTGCATAACCGAATGGTTCCCACGTGCTCCACTCGCCTGCACGAAGTGATTTTTCTGCCTGTGGTAATCGTCGTGCTGTCGACATTAATAAGCCGAATGCGAGGTCTGCTGTCGTATCAGAAAGTACGCCTGGTGTATTTGTCACTGTGATGCCACGCTCATTCGCCGCTGCGATATCGATATTGTTATATCCTACCGCCATATTCGCTACAACTTTCAAGTTCGGGAGCGCATCCATCACTTCGCTCGTCACTTGGTCACTCAGTGCTGTCCAAAGTGCGACGACACGGTCCCCGTATTGAAGCGCTTCCTCGATTGGTGTACCTGTAATATTGTGAATGTCACATTGAATCACTTCATGATTTTCACGAAGTGGCGCAACGATCGATTCATCTAATTGGCGTGTTACATAAATGATTGATTTCATAATAATCCAAACCCCTTCCAACGATATTGTAATCTCCTCTTTAGTCTCTCACATTTCTAACACAAAAACTACAAAAGTGTAGCGATGCGCTACACTTTTGTAAATTATAAATCATCAAATCCATTTAAATCTGATGTTTTCGTATATTGACGTGATTTTTGTTCGAAGAAGTCTGTTTTTACGCCATCGAAGTTATCGACATAAGCGCGAATCCATTTCATCGGATTGTCATAATAATCTTCATAAATTTCAGATAAGCCCATCATGCGTAACATTTTGTTCGCACGATATTTAATATAACCGATCATATCTTCCATTTCGATTCCTTCAACGTCCGACAAGACGTATGTCGCCCATTCTTTCTCCATCTCGACGTTGTGGCGGTATTGGTCATACACCCACTCGATGAACTGTTCGTTATTGTATTCAGGGTTTTCGGCAAGTGTTGCACGGAACAATTCACTAATGAAACGCGCATGCTGTAATTCGTCACGGTTAATGAAACTGATCATCGTACTCGTCGCCACCATTTTGTTATGGCGAGCTAAGTTGTAGAAGTATGCGAACGCACTGTAGAAGTACATCCCTTCTAATAAAGATGTGTACACCATCGCTTTTAACGCTGTTTCAATCGTCGGCGTTTCCGCAAATTCATTATAAATTTCTACAATACGCTCGTTACGCTTTAATAAAACAGGGTCACGGCGTCCCATTTCGAACGCTTCGATTTGACCGTTTAAGTCCGTCACACTCGACAATACGTAAGCGTACGAATGGTTATGTTCACTTTCTTGATCCGCAACCGTTGCCATAATTGATTTTACAGAAGGATCGGTAGTGAAATCTGCTAGTTTTGCCGCAAGATCTGTTTGTGGCGCATCGAGCGTCGCTAATAAACCGATAATTTTTAAATAAGCGTCTTGTTCTGCAGCTGTCAATGTCGCAAACTGTTTCACGTCCGGTGTCATATCCACTTCTGCCGCAATCCAAAATTGCGCACGAATTTCTTCTCGAATTTCATAAAAGTGAGGATATTTAATGTCATTCCAGTTCAAAATACCGCTCGCTTCACCACCGAATAATTTCGTTGCACGGTTCGGCTCCATCGGCTCTAACACTTTTGCCTTCGTTAACATTGTCGTCATAATCATTCTCCTTTATTTTTTATAGAAAAAAAGCCTATTGCCTAAACTGTAGGCCCATAGGCTTTGTCGTCTCTTTTCAAATTGTAAAAGTGTTGAATGACGCGCTCTGTCCATTCTTCAACGAACTGCTCTTGATGTCCCCTCGGACTTTGTTCGATGCGTAAAGGAGGGAGTGGAGAATGATAAAACTTCGCCAATTTCGTCGCCGCATGGCAAAATAAATCATCGCCTCCAAACTGTGTATCTCCTGTTCCGAAAATGTAGACGAGGTCGGGTTTAAATCCGACTTGCGCGATAAATTTTTTCACTTTTACAGGTGTATCTCCCTTTCCCCATGTGAAGCAACCGAGCATAAATGCATCGTATGCAGTCACATCAGGAATCGGGGCATTCGAACCGATTCGATACAGAGTGACGTCAATGGAAGCCTCGTTCAATTGACGTCGGATTAACTCTGCTACTTCTCTCGTATTGCCACTCCACGACATGTAGGCAATTAAGAATGACACCATTCACACTCCTCGATATTCGACGCTGTCGAACGAGTGTAATATGTTGATTTCATTCCTGAATCCCAAGCTTGTAAGTGGAGTCCTAATAAGACAGAAGCACGAATCGTATTCGGCACGTAAATATTAAATGAAATCGCTTGGTCAATGTGACGTTGACGTGCTGCGTTTTGCTTCACGCTCCAACGTTGATCGACGATATATGCTGAACGACGGTATACGTCGTACGTATTGTGATCTAAATCAGGTGCGATTACTGGTAAGCGGTAGTTTTTCTTCTCTTCGTGGAAGAACGGTTGGAAAATCGGGTCAATCGACGCTGTTGATCCTGCAATCACAGACGTTGATGAGTTCGGTGCAACAGCCATTAAATAACCGTTACGCATACCGCGCTCTTTCACTTTCGCACGGAGCTCGTTCCACTCATCCGACTCGTACTGACGACGTTCGAAGTATTCCCCTGTTTCCCAATCAGAACCTTCAAATAAAGGATATGCTCCTTTTTCTTCCGCTAATTTCGATGATGCGTCAATCGTTAAGTACGCGATTTTTTCATAAAGTTCATCCGCATATTCAACCGCTTCATCCGACTCCCATTGCACACCTTTCAATGCGAGCAAATGGTGCCAACCGAATGTGCCGAGACCGATTCCACGGTAGCGCTCATTCGTACGACGCGCCTGCAATACTGGAATTTTATTTAAGTCGATGACATTGTCCAACATGCGAACTTGAATTGGAATTAAGCGTTCTAAAATGTCTGCTGGAACTGCTTTTCCTAAGTTAATTGATGACAAGTTACAAACGACGAAATCGCCTGGCTTTTTGCGTGTAACGATGACATCATCTTCTAATTCCATCGTCTCGAACGTTGTCGGACTCATGTTTTGCGCAATTTCTGTACAAAGGTTAGAAGAATAAATAATGCCTTCATGTTTGTTCGGGTTTGCACGGTTCACTTCGTCACGGTAGAACATGAATGGTGTACCTGTTTCGAGTTGTGAACGCATGACGCGCTTCATAATGTCAATCGCTTGGACTGTTTCACGTGACAACTCTTCGTTCGCTACACATGCTGCGTACTTTTCACGGAATGAACCTTCTCCACGCTTCTCATCGTAAAAGTCTTCTAAAGAGAAGCCCATCACTTCGCGAACTTCGTGCGGGTCGAATAAATGCCATTCTCCACGCGCTTCTACCGCTTCCATGAAGACGTCTGGAATACAAACACCTGTGAAAATGTCATGTGCGCGTAAACGCTCATCCCCGTTGTTCAACTTTAAGTCGAGGAATGTTGAAATATCGCGATGCCACACGTCTAAATAAACAGCGATCGCTCCTTGACGTTGACCGAGCTGGTCGACCGATACCGCTGTGTTGTTCAATTGTTTAATCCAAGGAAGAACGCCTGATGATGCGCCTTTAAAGCCACGAATTGCTGAACCACGCGCACGTACTTTCCCCATGTAAACACCGATACCGCCACCGAACTTCGATAAGTTCGCAACGTCCGTATTCGAGTCGTAAATGCCTTGCAATGAATCATCTACCGTATCGATAAAGCATGATGACAATTGACCGTGTGTTTTTCCGGCGTTCGCTAATGTCGGTGTTGCGACCGTCATGTACAAGCTGCTCATCGCCCAGTATGCTTCACGCACGTACTCCATACGACGTTCTTTCGCTTCATCTTGCATCAATGTTAAAGCGATCACTAACCAACGCTCTTGAGGCAATTCTACAGGTTCTTTCGAATAATCAACTGCGACGTAACGATCGACAAATGTTTTTAACCCGATATACGTAAATAATTCATCGCGCTCTTTTTCGATAAACGTACCCGCTTCTTCTAACTCTTCCGCCGTGTATTTCTCGACGAGCACAGGAGTGTAGAGACCTGCATCAACAAGCTTTTGGACGTTTTGTGCGAAGTCTGTATACACCTCGACACCACGTTTACGCTTTTGATCCGCATAAATTTTAATCGCATAAATACGTGAAGCAACAAATGTCCAATGTGGTGCTGTCTCATCGATAAAGCTCAATACGTCAAGTACCATCGCATCTGCCCACTCCGAGTCCGAACGCTCTGGGTAACGCGTTAACCAACGCTCACTCGCATCCAATAATTCTTGCACCTTTTCTTGTCCATAACGTGCGATTGCATCTTCTAAAATCGCTTGAATTACAGGTCTTTCTGTCATCGTTGTCATCGTCATTCCTCCTGAAATTTCTTGAAGTTAAATTACTTACAAAACCAGCCTTTTCAATTAAAAAAAAGCCATTTTTGTAAGTAATCAAAAGTAAGCTCTTTTCACTGAAACACAAGATATAGTATGTCAACTTCGAAACATACCACGATATATTGTGTTTTATTCTTTTTTCATTGTAGAAGAGTAACTCGATTTTTGCAAGCTACACAAAATACTAATTTTAAATTTTAGGAGTACAATTAGGCGTATTTAGCCGTTTTTCCTATGCGTAAAAAAGAACAACAGTTCTCGTTCTTTCTAGTGCAAACTCTATTATACCACCTATTTTTTTTTACGCTCGTCTTTTTGTTTAAACGAACAAAAAATTGCAAGTTCGCCAAAGACGTTCTTGCAATTTAGTCATTCTTTCTCATTTTACTTTTTTAATTGCTCTAGTGCTTTTTCTGGAATGTCATTTTCTTGTACTTCTTCGTAAGAGGTGACCCCTTTTGACTCTTTATAAAACAATTTTAAATAAGCGTCACGACGCAAGTTTTTATGACTTGTGAACGTCATTTCTTTCATGTCGCCTTGCTCATTATAAGCTGGTAACTGGTAACTAAAACGTTCCATCTTTTCACCTGTGTCAATTACCGTAACTTCACTTTCACCGTCCGTCGTAATTTGAATATAATAATGCTCCGCTCCAAAACGATTTAAATTCGTTCCGCGTAAAAAGTAAAATAAAACACTTAAAAGCAATAAAACAGCAATCGTTAAAATTATTCCTATTTTTTTCATTCGTTCGTCTTCCTTTCTTTTTTCAAAGCGATTGTGCCGCTGTAATGATCAAAGTAAAACGGCTTCGTGCGGCGTATGAGACGTGTTACGATATGAAGAATAATCGTCACATTGACGAAAACAGAAAGGAAATTGATCGCAATTAAAAAGATGAGTGTCCATCCTGTTTCGTTCGGCACTGCCGCATCAGTCATCGACGAAATCATTCCTAGCATGTACGGTAGCATAATCGCAATATAACGCTTCACTAAGCTAAGTCCGAGCGTATGTTGAATCGTTTCGTAACGAATGTTCACTATACGAGCACCGAGAGTCCGCCCACGACTTACAAGTGGGACGAGGACGATCATCACAAATAATGTGATGAAAAATAATAGTTGTTGTTCAAACCATTGTTGATTGCCGAAAGCAGCAATTATTCCTGCGATTACTTGTGCAGCAATAATATCGAAGAAAAGTGCTAACAATTCCGCCCCTCTTGTCGCTTCACGCTTTTCAGACATCGCCGCATCACGTATTTGTAACGACGACTTCGATGGAATGAACATTAAAAAGAGTGGCGCTAAAATGAAACCGAGCACAGCTCCTGTCGTATTCGCCATTAAATCATCGACATCAAACAATCGGTACGGGCACGTATAAAATCCGTACAGTCCCGTCAACTGTGTCACTTCAAAAAAGAGCGAGACAGAAAATCCGAGGACGAACGCTTTCCAAATGTTACGTTTCTGTTTCCACATATATCGAATATATACACCGAGTGGCAAGAGTAACAATATGTTGAAAATTAATTGATAAAAAGCAGGTGTTTTCGCTAATTGTTTATAAGAAGCGAGAGACGACCACTGAATCGTCGCCTCACGCTGAATATCTGTTATAAATTGAAACGGCGTCGTCTGCATATAATGATTAAGTGGCAAACGCTCTGCGCAGTTCACACGCGACTCTGGTAAGGGCAAAATGACGAGGAAGAAGGCGCTCAAACTGTAAAAAATGAAAGTGGCGAGCATAAATGACTTCCAAAAGCTGTAATAGCCATATTTTCGATATTGATAAATAGCCCACGGTACGGTTACGAGCATCGCAATCGCTGCGAAAACGAGCATCGCCGATACAATTGGCGTCACGTATGCACTCATTCCACTTCATCCTCTCTTACATCGATTGTTTCACTACTTTTTTATAATACCCCATCGTCAATACAGCAAACGATAAATAAATGAGCGAGTAGACTGCCATCGCAATTAGAGTCGGAATCGTCACATCGGTCATAAAGATAATATTTGCCGATTGCACTGCAAACCATGAATGCAGTAATCCGATCAATAAAGGTAAGCCGAAGACAAATAATTGTTTACGACGAATACCACTCAATAATTCTTGGGTACTAAAGCCGAGTTGACGCAATGTTTTGTAGCTTTGCTTTTCTTGCTCAGCTTCGGTCATCTGCTTAAAGTATAAAATACTTCCCGTCGAAATCAAAAAGACAAGTCCTAAAAACCCTGCAATAAAAATCATTAATCCGCTACTTTGGCGCATGCTTTGATATTTTTCATAATAGGTAGAGCTGCTGAGCATTTCATCTTCTACAACTTCTTCAAATAGGCGTTGAGCTTCTTCCAATTGCTTATCCGGCACCTCCATCGCATAACGGACAGGGCTAGCTTCCCCACTTTGGTAGTGTTTCAATTGTTCGTACTGCTCAGGAGAAACGACTAAATTCGCTTCAAATGAAGTTAAGTTGAAAATATTATCTCCTGAAAATTCATTAATCACTAACTTCTCTCCATCGCTTAACTTCACATCCACTGGCATTTTCGTATCTTTAAACGCCCAGTACAACATGCTGTAATGGAGCGTGGCATCATCATCTTTTCGATCGTAACCGAGGTAGCTCAATTCTTCAGAAGAAACGACGTGCGCGGTCAAATCTTCTCGCACCATTTCATTCACTGCTGCTTCCTTCAAAGACAACTCAATCGGATAAGCATGAACAGTTGCTATTTCATAATCGATTTGCGCTGCTGTTAAACGTTGCTCAAACAGTTTCAAATGCTCAACAGATGCTGTAAAGCTATTCGGCTCTTCAGAAAACTGAAAGTCATTCGGCAACAATTGACGTGTCACTTCTTCGTTAGAATAAAACAAAGAATACGAAATCGCGATCATCGTCATCGCCATCGCAGACAATGTTGTAATAATGGTAAGTGACTGCGCATTCCCTTTCATCCGATGCATGAGCGGCGCAATCGATAAACTATCTTTTAAAGACATATGCCCTTTTTTCATTTTGCGAATGCGTCCGAGAACCCAACCGATCGATACACGGAACACTAAATAAGAACCGAATATCGTACTGAATAAAACGAGCAACATATTGAACAGTAAATATTGATTCATCATATTCCCACTTAACCAATATCCGAAAACAATTAAGCTAATACCACCAATTGCGAGAATGGCCGTAATAAATCCTTTTGGCTCTTTCACAATTTCCGTTGCTTGATCCGCTTTAAATAGTTGAATCAATGTCTTTTTATACACTTTTCGAATCATTTGAATCGATGTAATGACAATGATAATGGTAAAGACGAGCAAAGTGCTCTTTAAAGCATCCATCGAAAATTGAAGTTGAACCGTTTCTTGTATTCCCACTACTTTCAACAATAACAGTAAAAATAGGCGTGATACGACCGTACCTGTTATAATTCCGACGATCAAAGCGCCGAAACTTAATAGGACATTTTCAATAATGAGCATTTTAGCGACCGCATTTTTTGTTAAACCGATCAATTGATACAAACCGATTTCTTTACTGCGTCGCGTTAAGAAAATAGAATTTGCATAAATAATAAAGATTCCAGCGATGATAATGAGTAAAATATTCGCTGCTTTAAAACCTGATGTCATACTGCTAGACAAAGCTGTACGTTCCGCTACTGTTGTATCAAATTGTAAAGAAGCAAAAACAAAATAAAGAGCAACACTAAAAATGAGCGCGAAGAAATATAAATAGTAATGTTTCACATTTTTCTTCATATTGCGCAAGACGAGATCAAATAGAGTCAACCGTCTCACCTCCAAGCATCGCTTGCACTTTTAAAATTTCTTGGAAAAATTGTTGGCGCGTCTCCTCTCCCCGGTACAATTCTGAATAAATTTGCCCGTCGCGTAAAAAGACGACACGGCTACAATAGCTTGAAGCGAGTGGGTCGTGCGTCACCATCATAATCGTCACTTCATTTTCACGGTTCACACGTTCTAACGTCTCCAGCAAAGAAGAAGCTGATTTCGAATCGAGTGCTCCCGTCGGTTCATCCGCAAAAATCATCGATGGATTGTTAATGAGCGCTCGCGCTGCTGCTGTTCTTTGCTTTTGTCCTCCTGATAATTGATGAGGATATTTATCCGCAAGCTCCGTAATGCCGAGAATGTCCGCAATACTTGTGAAACGTGATTCCGCTTCTTGTTTTGACACTTTACTTAATGAAATAGGAAGTAAAATATTTTCTTTCGCTGTTAATGTATCTAATAAATTATAATCTTGGAAAATAAATCCGAGTTGTTCACGTCGGAACGTCGAAAGTTCGCGGTCACGCATCGTCGCAATTTCTGTCCCTGCGATACGAATCGACCCTTCTGACGCACGGTCGATTGTAGCGAGAACGTTCAATAAAGTCGTTTTCCCCGCTCCAGAAGGTCCCATAATCCCGACAAACTCTCCTTCACGTACTTTTAAGTCAATTCCTTTTAATACTTCTTGCATATTTTGACGTGTGCCATACACTTTACGTACATTTGTTGATTGCAATACGATTGTTTCAGTCATTTCTTTATCGTCCTTTCCGAAAAACTTATCATTACGTTCAGTATATCGACCTTTCTATTGAAAATCGTTCGATTCATCTAACAAAAAAGCTCACAACGTGACATTTTTGTCACGTTGTGAGCGAATCGTAATGATTAGGTTTAGAAAATGATAAAGTCGCCGTCGTTCCGACATCAACTGTAGAATCAATATGGATCGTAATGTTGATTTTTTCACCGATCATGTGCGCAATGTATAAACCAATTCCTGTAGCCGCATTTTGTTTTCGTCCCGTCTGCCCGGTGAACCCTTTGTCGAAAATACGCGGCAAATCTTGTGCTGCAATTCCTCTTCCTTCATCTTGAATCGAGATGTACGGAATGTCATCCTCGACACCTGATTCAATCGTAATGACGCTGCCTTCTGGGCTATATTTCACCGCATTCGTCAATAGTTGACGTAGGACGAAGCGTGCCCATTTTTCATCTGTCAAAATCGATGGGTTACTTCCGTCAATCTCCACTGCGATATTTTTTTCCAAACACCAGCTCGATAATGTTTTCACTTCTTGAATGATGAGCGATTCTGCTTCCACTTGTTGCACTAAGTAATCGCGGTCTAATGAAGATAAGCGCGACAAATGTAAATGCTCATCGATGAGTAAATGGATGCGTGTCCAGTCCGCCGCGACCTTTCGCATTTCCGGGTCGTGACGATTCGCATCGAGCGTCAACTTCATCGCGGTGAGCGGCGCCTTCACTTCATGCACCCAAGCATGGATAAATTCCGTTTGGTCTAAGTACGCTCGTTTCGTTTCTGACAATGTTTGTTGATATTGCTTCACGAGCGCTTCGACAAACTGATGCGTCAGTTGCTGTTCATATGTATCAGGCGAAGGCAGTTGAGCTAATACATCGATCGCTGGATCTTGGACAATTTCAATGAGCGCTTTATAATACGGCTTTTCCATTCGGTATCGCCAGACGAGAAAACCGATTCCGAATGCGACATATAACACATTCATATAAATGAGCGCATCCCGATGCAAAATGATCGCATTGTCGACGAAAAATAAGACGTTTAATAAAATTAATACGATCAATTGAAAAATGATCCACATTCGTTTGTCGTACACATATTTCCAAATCGTCATCATGTCTGATCACTTCGTTTCTGCCATATAGCCGAGTCCTTTTTTCGTGACGATGTAGGTGTCCAACTCGACGTCTGCTAATTTTTGACGCAACCGGTTCACGTTGACCGTCAATGTATTGTCATTGACGAACCGTTCGTCATCCCACAATTTTCGAATTAAATCATCGCGTGATAAAATCGTATCTTTCGCTTCGACGAGCGCTGCTAAAATGAAAAACTCATTTTTCGTCAATTCGATTTCGATATCGTCCTTTTGCAAAGTACCTTTTTTCATTTGCAAATAAGCACCGTTCCATTCCATCACATCAGAAGGTTCATCTCCGTAAGAATACGTTCGGCGGACGAGCGCTTGTATTTTCGCAACGAGAACGTCCATATTAAATGGCTTCTGAACGTAATCATCCGCTCCCATTTGCATCGCCATCACCATGTCCATCGGATGATCTCGTGATGATAAAAAAATGATTGGCACTTTCGAAACGGCGCGAATTTCACGACACCAATGAAAACCGTCAAATGCAGGCAATTGAATGTCGAGCAACACAATTTGAGGCTCCGCTTCATAAAAGTCATCCATCACATGATGGAAATCGGATGGACCGCTCACTTGAAATGCCCAACTTTCTAATCGCTCTTTTAAATTCATATAAATCGCTTCATCATCTTCCACGATAAAAATAGACATATCCATCATTCGTCTCTCCTTTTTCTTTAGTTTACTCGATTCAACCAAAAAAAGCTGTTCAGAGAATAATCCCTGAACAGCTTTCTATTTAACGAACAATTCAAATCCGACGAGGAAAATTCCTGTCGCGATGAGCGCAATATGTCCGATACAAAACTTCGGGTACATTTTGCTTTCTAGTTCTTCAATCGAATCCGTCTTTTTCACTTTACAAGACGTACAAAAAATTTTGCGTTTCATATTAGCCACGAATTGCCGCTTGAATTCCTTCTGGATCAAATCCGATAACCCAACGACCGTTAATTTCAGTTTGTGGAACGCCCATTTGTCCTGTCGTTGCGACGAGACGTTGACCTGCTGCTGGATCCATTTGAACGTTCACTTCATCGTATGCGATCCCTTGCTCATCTAAATAGTTCGTTAACATCGTGCAGTATGGGCATGTTGATGTCGTATATACTGTTGCTTTCATATAAAATCCGCTCCTTTATGTCATTTTCTAACTTCATTTTATACCCCTATACGTATAATTTCAATCGATTTGCTCATCTTTTTTATCTTTTCGCCTCAAAATAGTTGCATTTTGAATCAATATCAATTATTGTTGTACTAAGGAAACTTTGTTGTACTCAAGAAAGTTTCTAATAATGGAATTGGAGGTGACCTTCATTGTCAACATTCACATTGCCGGACTTACCGTATGCAGTAGATGCGCTAGACCCGTACATTGATGCACGGACTTTAGAGATTCACCACGGTAAGCACCACGCAACGTATGTCAACAATTTAAACGCTGCGATTGAAAATAACGAACAGCTGAAGAGTCAGTCGATTGAACAAATCTTATCTGACTTACAAGCTGTGCCAGAAGATATTCGTACGGCAGTTCAAAATAATGGTGGTGGCCATTATTGCCATACGTTGTTCTGGGAGTCGATGAGCCCGAATGGTGGGGGCGAACCGACAGCCGATATTAAAACTGCAATCGAACGTCGCTTCAATACGTTTGATCAGTTCCAAGACTTGCTTTCAACTGCGGCAGTTAGCCGATTTGGAAGCGGATATGGTTGGCTCGTCTTAAACAAAGAAGGAGAACTCGAAGTGATGAGCACTGCGAATCAAGATACTCCTGTGAACTACCCACCACTTAACTTCGTTTGAAGTGGGGGCTTCTCGCTTCCACGAACATAGCTTGCAAGCAAGTCTTATGTGTTCTCCACGAGCGTGAATTCGGGGCATTCCAACCCTACTGATACGCAATGTTTTTAGTACCTTGGATATTTTACGCATACGAGGGGCTTGGTTTTCGCTCTTATTTCCGTATGCAACTCCATATATCCAGTTGTCAAAGAACATTATGTCTATATTTTACCAAATTCTTTGGCTAAAGCCAACCGAAATTCATCTCCCACCTACTCATTGGTGCTATTCGCACCTTCACACTCCTTGAGGATGGGAGACTTCTTTCGGAAAGTCGTTAAAGTACCAAAATCGTCGTCCTGAGTTCGTAACCAATTGGTGGAATACGGTCAATTGGGACGTCGTCAATGAACGTTTACTCAAAGCGCAACGACGCTAACAACGCTCATTACCTCCCCTTATGATTCACGTTATAAATATCCTACATTTTTGATATCCTTGCGGTGGCGGCCGCAAGGATCTTTTTTTGCTAAAAAAATGTCCGAGCATATTCACTCGGACATCCACTATTAAAACCAAACGATCCATGCGAGTACAGCCGCTAAAACGATACGATAAATCGCGAAAGGTTTTAATTTTACTTTTGAAATTAACTGTAAGAAGAAACGAATCGCAAGTAATGAGAACACGAAAGCACTCATGAAACCAGCGATGTAAAATCCTAAATGGTCCATCGACATATGTTCCCAGTTTTTCAATACGGAGACGAGACTCGCTCCCGCCATAATCGGCACAGCCATAATAAATGTAAAGTCGGCTGCTGTACGGTGATTCATCCCGAGAAGAACCCCTCCTGAAATCGTCGCACCTGAACGTGAAAACCCTGGCCATAACGATAAACATTGCACGAGACCGACAGCGAACGCTTGGCGATATGAAATTTGATCTAAGCTTTGTACGGGGGGATTTTTCGATCCGAACTTATCGGCTGCTAACATTAAAATCGCCCCTGCGACGAGTGCATAAATGACCGTTTCAATTCCGAAAAGATTGTCATCGATAAAATCTTTTAACGCAAAGCCGATGACGACAGCAGGTAACATGCCGATAATGACATGCAATAAGTTAAATCGTTCACTCATCTTTTGATCGCCTTCATTATACAAACCGATCAAACTGAATAAACGTTTCCAAAAGATGACAACTACTGCAAGTATCGAACCGAGTTGAATGACAATTTTAAATGTGTTCGCTGAATATTCTCCGAGAAATTCCTCTGATTTCAACCACATTTCATCCACGATAATTAAATGTCCTGTCGAGGACACAGGCGCAAATTCCGTCAACCCTTCCACAAGACCTAAAATAATTGCTTTTAAAATTTGAATCCATTCGATAGACATAATGTACGCTCTTTTCCTAATATTTTTTCTGCTATTCTCACTGTACTAAATCTCTTTTTGAAGTGCAACGCTCATCTACGTCAATTCATTAAAATGCGATTTATAAAAATAGTTCCACACTTTATATGTCTTTCAAAAGGGATAGGTATTTTTAGTTTCTTCCTATTTATATATACATATCTTAAGATGTAGTTTTAGTTGCTAATTTTCCATATAAGGGTATACTATTATTATTATACATCATGATAATAGGAGCTGGATGACATGAGTTCACTTAGACCAAAATTAGATATCGAGCAACTGTTTGAGCGCGGTACAGACCAAGATCTACAGAGTCGATTTCAAAAGATTTTACACTACAATTCTTTCACTTTACAAAATTTGAATGAACTTAAAGACCTATACGAGCGTATTGCAGGTGAGCGCCCAAATCTCGTTCAACTGTTTGAACGTTTCTTCAATGAAATTAATCCACAAGCAGCTCGTTTAATCCCGACTTCGGCAATCGAGGATTATGTGCATAACTTCTTCAACGCTGAGCGTGATGACGCTTATTTTGGACGTATTCTAGCCTTTTTTACAAGCTTACATCGATATAAATTTGAAGCAGGTGAAACGATTGTCGTCTTTAACCAATTCTCTTTCTATGTTTGTACGCACATTTTACATCATCTTGGAATGCGACCGAAACGTGCATTAACAATGTTGCAATCATTCCAATCAGCGGTCAACATCGATCAGCAAATTTTAGTCAATGCATTCCAAGAACGCGTCGTCAACAACGTCGTCGCAGACATTTCAGTGCTCGTCGATAAAAACGCGAAAATTATGTTCATGAAAGATTTAATTTTCAATTTGGATAAACAATCGGACGAGATTCAATCATCTACAGCAGCGACAGAACAAATTACAGCTTCCATTGTTGAAGTGGCCGAGTCTTCCACAAGAATTTCTGAAAAAACAGCAGATTCTGTAGAGTACGCTATCAATAGCAAACAAACGATTGAAAATACTTTAGACGAAATTTTTAAAACTGAAGAAACTTTCGGTTCTATTGTCGATACTTTTGCTGAGTTACAAAAGCGTGTGAACGATATCGAAAATGTCGTGACGTTAATTAATGAAATTGCTGCTCAAACGAATTTACTAGCACTTAACGCTTCAATTGAAGCGGCCCGAGCAGGAGAACATGGCCGTGGTTTTGCCGTTGTTGCTCAAGAAGTTCGCAACTTAGCAGAAAATACAGTTTCTGCTTTAGATGAAGTATCAAATAACGTGAAACATTTGAAATCTTATTCAAATAACGTTTCAAACTCCATTCAAGAAACGACGACAATTATATCGAAAGCAACAGACGAAGCGAAAGAATCTCTTCCTTTATTAACTGCGATCGTCGAAGCGATTGAAGATATTAATGTCGATGTTACTAATACAGCAGCGATTTCGGAACAACAAGCAGCTTCAATCGACGAAGTGTCGAATCGAATGGTGGAGATGACGCACCTCCAAGAAGATATTCGTGATTACGGCAACAGTACATCTGAAGCGATTTATGACTTAAGTTTAGCGATTAATGACTTCCGCACGAAAGTAATCGATGAAAATAACGTTTATTTATCATCTGAAGCTTTATTACAATTATCAAAAGCCGATCATATTTTATGGAAATGGAAAATTTACAACATGTTCCTCGGTTTGGAAGACGTCAATCCGAATGAAATCGCTGGACATAAAGATTGTCGCCTCGGAAAATGGTATTTCACACCTTATACGAAAGAACGTCTCGGCCACTTACAAGCGTATCGTGATTTAGATGAGCATCATGCGGATGTTCATGAATGCGCTCGTAAAGCTGCAACTGAATTCCGTGCTGGAAATATTCCTCAAGCCGAAAAAGCATTACAACGCATCGAAACAGCTTCAAACGAAGTACTCCATTTACTCGACGAGTTAATCGACTATATCCGCAGCGAACAAAAATAAACAAAAGC
This sequence comes from Savagea faecisuis, assembly GCF_042675605.1. Lineage (NCBI taxonomy): Bacteria > Bacillati > Bacillota > Bacilli > Caryophanales > Caryophanaceae > Savagea > Savagea faecisuis. Next base: position 62,825 of record NZ_JBHTJF010000001.1, on the reverse strand, counting down.
CCTGAAAATTTATATTTTCAGGGCTTTTTTATATAGATAAGAGGATTCATTATACGATTATTCTTGCATACCTACTTGATCGAATACAATTTTACGCAATTCTGCTTTCAAAAACTTTCCGACTGACGTTTTCGGTAGTTCGTCCATAAATAAAATTTCATCTGGCATCCACCAAGAAGCGAAACGTTCACGTAATCCATCGTATAGACGTTGCTTCGTCTCTTCATTCGCTTCATAACCATCTTTTAAGACGACGCTCGCAATTGGACGTTCTTGCCATTTCGGGTGTGGTACTGCGACTACTGCCGCTTCATACACTCCTTCTAAACTCATTAAAGCGTTCTCTAAATCGACAGAAGAAATCCATTCTCCTCCACTCTTAATGAGATCACCGACACGGTCCATAATTTTAATGTATCCTTCTTTCGTATAGACTGCGATATCTCCCGTGCGTAACCAACCGTCTTCAAACGCATCTTCCGAACGAGTATCTTTATAATACTCATCAGTAATCCAAGGGCCACGAAGCATTAACTCACCCATCGTTTCTCCATCCCAAGGAACATGGCCGTGCTCATTGACGATTTTCGTCTGAACGCCTGGGACTGGAATGCCTTGCGTTGCACGAAGTTCGAGTTTTTCATCTTCGCTGTAGTCTTCCACTTCTGACGTATAGTGTGAAACACTGACAACTGGTGATGTTTCAGTCATACCGTAAATCGAAAGATAGTTCACTCCTAAGTCTTGATACGCTTTAATTAAGCCTCTCGGAGAAGCAGAACCTCCTACGAATACGCGATCTAATGAAGAAAGATCACGCGGTTTTTCTTCTTGTTCTTTCAACACCGATAACCAAACTGTTGGAACACCCGCTGTGAATGTAACTCCTTCACTTTCAATTAAGTCGATCAACAATTCTGGTGTGAAGTTCGGTCCTGGCAACACTTGAGACGCACCGAATAATACAGATGTAAACGGCAATCCCCAAGCATTGACGTGGAACATTGGAACGACTGGCATGACGACATCTCGTTCAGAAATACCGAAGCTGTCAACTAATCCAGAGGCAAAACTATGTAAGTATAAACCTCGATGTGAATAGACGACCCCTTTCGGCATACCTGTCGTCGCGCTCGTATAACACATACCTGCAGCGCTATTCTCATCAATATCTGTCGGGAATTCATATTCATTCGACGCATTTTTTAATACCGTTTCATAATCGAGCATCGATTCAAAATCAACATTCGGAATGACTGAATCATCACTCATAATGACGATGTGACGAACTGTTTTTAATTCTGGAATGAGCGGCTCGATAATCGAGAATAAATTATCATCTACAAATAAAACCTCGTCTTCCGCATGGTTCACAATATGAATAATATGTTCTGGGGAGAGACGAATATTAATCATATGTAACACAGCACCGATACCAGGTACTGCGAAATATAACTCTAAGTGACGATGATGGTTCCATGCGAATGAACCGACCTTCATACCTCTTTCTACTCCAAGACTTTCTAATACGTTCGCTAAACGACGCGTACGATCAGCAAAATCTGCATATGTTAGACGATGGATCACGTCTGGAGATGTTCTTGAAACAATCGTCTTATGTGGAAAATGAGTTTCCGCACGCGTAATGAAAGATGATAATAACATTGGGATTTGCATCATAGTAAATCGCTTCCTTTCTGACTTTTATAGTAAACTGAAATTACTATATAATTTAACATAGTTTGCAAATTAAAGAAAGCGTTTTCAAGTTTTATTTGAAATGTTTGACAATTGAAATAAATGGGTACATAATAAAAGAGTCTACTTTTGATTGAAGTAGCAAATTTGAAACTAAAGGAGAGATATGTATGACTATTACTTATAAAAACTACCCAAGCCGTGATGACTTCGCTGTTAAAATGGTCGACCCAATCACACAGGAAGTGTATATTGCCGAAGAGTTGCCTTTAGCTGATCCATCTGATTCTAACAATGTAGATACATTCCGTGCCAATGCTGATGTACGTGAAGTATGAAAGCGAGTGATTCGATTTTTTTCGTCTCACTCGCTTTTCGGTTTTACTAATTGATGATTAAATGCATACACGACTGCTTGTGTTCGGTCGCGCACGTCTAACTTAGATAAAATATTGCTCACATGAGTTTTCACTGTTTTTAATCCGATGAATAACTCATCGGCAATTTGTTGATTTGTCAGTCCTTCTGCCAACAACAATAATACGTCCATTTCACGAGTCGTCAATTGTTCGTGAGCTGGCGCATCCGCCGCTCGCATCTGTTTCATCATGCGAGCGGCTACTTCTGGTTCTAATACCGTATCTCCCGCATACGTTTGGCGAATCGCATCCGCAATGCGTGAAGCATTCGATGTTTTCAAAATATAACTCGATGCTCCCGCTTCAAGTGCAGGATACAGTTTATCATCATCTAAAAAACTCGTGACGATAATAATTTTCGCTTCTGGCCATTCTTTCATAATATCCGCTGTCGCTTCAGCCCCACTTTTTTTCGGCATGACCATATCCATTAAAATGATATCTGGTCGCAGGGCGAGTGCTTTTTCAACCGCTTCTTCTCCGTCTGACGCTTCACCGACAACTTCCATATCATGTTGTAATTTCAAATACGTACTGACACCGATGCGAACCATTTCATGATCGTCTACTAATAGTATGCGTATCATCCACTCGTTCCCCTCCTTGTTCTAAAGGTAATTTCACTTCTACAATCGTCCCTTGCGAAGGCACAGAAACAATTTTATATTGTGCGCCAATTTCAATCGCGCGTTCTTTCACATTTTGTAAACCGTAGGAGCCACTTCTTTCCGACTGTTGTTCAAACCCTACCCCATTGTCTTGAATGCGTAAAATCGCTAAATGATCACGTTCGACAAATAAAATGTGCACTTCTGTCGCTTTCGAATGGCGCAATGTATTTGATAGTGTCTCTTGTGCGATGCGGAATAGATGGTCTTCTTCCCCTTTTTGTAAATGAACATCTTCTAACTCATACGTAATATCGAACATCACCTTTTGCTTTAATTCCATTAAAAGCTGTTCCATCCCTTCTTTAAATGTATGGTTATGTAAGGCTGCAGGGCGTAAATGAAGGAGTAAAGCACGCATTTCAAGCTGTGCTTGTTGGACGATATTTTCGACTTGGCGCAACATTTCATCTTCTTCGTTCGTTTCGACCATGGCAGAAAGCAACATCGAGGCAGCAAACAATTGTTGGCTGACGGAGTCGTGCAATTCTCGCGCTAAACGTTGACGCTCTTGAATGAGTTGTTCTTCAATCATTTTTTCATCCGCTTCCGCTCGCTCATTCGTCGCTTTTTGCAAGCTTTTTCGTTGGTCTTCCAATAAGACGAAAAGTCCATCGACTTCATGTTGTAAAGAGCGATGTGAAATGTGGGGACGCTCGCCATCTTTCACTTGACGCAACGCTTCTGTCATTTCACGTTCTAACTTATTCGATGTCAATGCCGTCACGATGATCGCACTAATGAATAGTGCACCTAGTGCAAAAACGACGAGTAAAGGAAGGTCGAACAATTCTTCTTCAATTAATTCTTCTATCGCATACAGTCCGAGCCGCTTCCAACTCGTCAAAGAGTCGCGATACGCTAACGTATAAACAGCCGTCATACATAATGTTAAAAAAACCGTTAATGTGAACGTCCTACCGAACCACTTCATTTACGAATCACCTCTAAATCTCCGAAGGCAACGTATACTGAAATGATCAACTGTGCACTGTCTGTTCTTTTTCCATCGTATAAGTCTTTCATTTGCAATGTTTCATTGACGAGACGTTGTTTTTCGTAATCAAATAATCTCGCTTCTCCTAGTAAGGACGAATAATGAATGCGGACAGGAATTTCATAAGGGACAATCACTTTCACTTTCCCGAACGATTGACGTACTGAAATAAAGCTCGTCGACTTCGGCAAAACGGTGTTCGTCACATCGATTGTTATATCTCCGTAAAAGCTCGTCGCATGAACATCTTCCCATTCATAGGACGAGAACGGGCTCGCTTGAAAAGAAAACCATTTATTTTTCCATATGCCATTTGGCGTTTCTTTGATTTTCTCGCGCAACGGACGAAATAAATGTTCTGTCGTTTCCCCTTTCATTAAATGCGTGACGACCCATAATACAAATACGATGATGATGAAACGCAAACTCCACATCGCAAAAGAAGTGAGCAATAACATGACGAGACCGCTATACAACGGAAACTTGCGATACTTCGTCAAACCGACATAGACGAGAAAACTACCCATGATGAAGAAAAAGAACGAGCTTTGAGAAAAATAAAATAAATCGATTAAAATGAGCGTTATCGCTCCGATTCCGAGTAATGTCATTTGTCGCGTCGTCATGTTTTGCCCTCCTTGTCATTCCTTTTAGTTTAACACGAAAAGTGAGACCATCGCTGCTCTCACTTACGCTTTTTTATTTTAACGGATTTCCGAAAGAAGTCTCCCATCCTCAAGGAGTGTGAAGGTGCGAATAGCACCAATGAGTAGGTGGGAGATGAATTTCGGTTGGCTTTAGCCAAAGAATTTGGTAAAATATAGACATAATGTTCTTTGACAACTGGATATATGAAGTTGCATACGGAAATAAGAGCGAAAACCAAGCCCCTCGTATGCGTAAAATATCCAAGGTACTAAAAACATTGCGTATCAGTAGGGTTGGAATGCCCCGAATTCACGCTCGTGGAGAACACATAAGACTTGCTTGCAAGCTATGTTCGTGGAAGCGAGAAGCCCCCACTTCAAATAGACCGTAAGGTTAACTAAGTGGTGGGTAGTTCACTAATGCTTCTAAGCGTTGTTCTAAATCGGTCGCTTGTTTTCGTTGTGGTCCATCTTTGAATACTTCTGTCATTTGATCGACGGTTTCAACTTCTGGACGGAGTAACTCGTCGATATTGCGTTCAGCATGAATGACATTTTCACGGCTCATCAACTGCATTTGACGCAAACGCATATCTTCAATTTTATGCTGCATCATCGCATATTGTCGTTCAAGATGCGCATGTTCTTTTTTCGCTTCTTCCACAACTTGAACGAGTTGCGCAGTACGATTTTCAAATTGTGCTTTTTCGGCTTCTGCAAATAAAATTAATTCTTCCTCTTGCAATTCGAGCGCTTTTTCTAATTGCAACGTGCGCTTGCCTAACATTAATTCCGATTGTTCGAGTTCTCCTTCTAACTGTTCTACGAGGCGTGATTGCCTGCGCAACAAACCTGCGACGACTTCTGTCTTTTCCTCCGCCTGTTCTAAATACATATTTAATGTTTTTATTGGATTTTCTTCTTCTTTTTGATCTAACCATTCATGCAAATCCGATTGCACCGTATATTTCAATCGATTCCATAATGCTTTCATATTGAATTCCTCCTAGTTTTTCATCAATTTATCCCATTCGTTTTCAAAGTTTTCAAATGGATCTGCTTCTACTACTTGTTGTGCAGGTTGTTCTCGTTTCCCACTGCGGTACAAGAAATAAAGACCGATGACCGCAAGCAAGCCGATGAACGCTGGAATGTTCGATACCGTAATGACGACCGCTACGAAGACGATGGAACCCCACCATAGTTTCGCAATCGTCGAGTCTGTTTTCATAAACGCTTTTAAGCTCAATAAAGCGACGAATGCTGTAAATGCTAGTGCTAGTAATGGAAGAACATTCGCTAAGACGACGAGCCCTAAAGCGAACGCAATTCCTAATAAAATGAATGTCATCATATGTTTTCCTCCTCGTTGTTCTTGTTATCTTTATTATAAAAAAGAACACTCTTTTTCAATACGGTCTTACAGTTGAATTTAGCTCCGCCTTAAGACGGATTGTTTTCTTTAACAAAAAAAGAAGGACGCCGATTAGCATCCTTCTTTTTAAATGAGTGGTAATGTGACACTCACTTTAAATAAATCACCGTCTAACGTAATCTCCATCTCTCCACCATGCATATCGACGATCGATTGCGCAATGGCGAGACCGAGTCCAGAACCTTCTGTATTTCGCGCTTTGTCTCCTCGTTTGAAGCGTTCAAACAGCTCTTCTACATTCGCATCGAGCTCATATTTCGAAATGTTACGTACGACAAAACGTGCGACGTGTGCTTCTTTTTCTAAGTCGATGTAAATGCGTGTTCCTGGAAGGGAGTACTTCAACGCATTCGATACTAAATTATCGATCACTCGCCAAAATCGCTCGCCATCTACTCTCGTAATGATTGGCTGTTCCGGAAGTCTCGTCACAATTTCGAAATTCGACTGTTGGAATTCTTCATTGCGTTCTGCGAGTACTTGTTGAACGAGTTGCGTGACGTCCAATGTCGTTTTATGCAATTCCATATTGCCACTCGCCATTTTCGACACTTCAAACAAGTCTTCAATAAGCACTTTTAAACGTTCTGACTTTTTATCGATGACATCCACATATTTTTGACGGTCTTCTTCCGATAAATTCGGTTGTTTCAACAAATCCGTATATGTGATGATCGATGTTAACGGCGTTCGTAAATCGTGGCTCACATTCGTAATGAGCTCTGTTTTTAAACGTTCACTTTTCGCTTGTTCGGTAACCGAAATTTTCACACCTTCTTGCAAATTGTTTAAGTGCTGGGCATGTTTCGCAATGGGCGACTTTCCTTCAATCGGAATTTCTGTCAATTCACCTTGCGCAATTTTTTCTGTCGACTTAAAGACGCGATTTAAATACCCGAAGCGTCGAACGAAAATGTATAACGCAGGCAATCCTAAAAATACGACAGCCATCATGTAAAAAATGATTAAAAATGGTTCATACGCTACGAATACCCACCCTAAACCAGCTAAGAAAAAGCCGATGAGTAAAATGAACATTTGAACGCCGATTGAGCGGTGTAAAAAAGCGTCCCGGAAAGAAAGGAAAAAGCGTGCAGTCATCGTTTCTTTCCACTCTTCTAACGTCCACTCCTCTTGGTACACTTGACGAATTAATGTTAAGAGCATTGAAAATAGGACGTATAACAACACCCAAAGAATGAGCATGTTTTTGCTGAGGTGAATGAGTTTCCAAAGTAACTCCCAATATCCGAAGCTTCTTCCGTATAAATATAAACTGTATCCGATATGATACTCTGCGATACGCAATGCAATAAATGACACGATCACAGCGAGTCCGATTCGGAAATCGAGAGGAATTTGTTCGTAACGTTTTAACCAATTGGATGATTCAAATGAACGTAAACGATGTTGTTTCCATTGTTGCATGAGCGCGCCGACAGAAACGATGCCTAATACGATGACGCTGAAATAAATCAATTGATTCCAACGAAATTGATTGCTGCTCGCATAAAATGCACTCGTCTCTGGTAAAGGTTCTTTCAAGTCAATACTTCCAATAAATCTTTGCTCTAAAGAGAATGGGTTCGATTCGGGATCTACTGCCTCATCTCCTTCTCCATTCAATCGATGAGGCATATTGACATAATTTTGAACCGAGACGATGAATGGTTTATTTTTTGTAAATACTTCTCCGTTCGCAGCCGTCTCATCTGGCTCTAAATTTGTATGTTCTTCTCCCGTTTCGATCGCTGTTAATTGATAAAGTATCGCATCATCCAAATCGTAGCGAGAATGGGTTCGAGTTTCATTAATCTCTCTTATTATTTCTTTCGCTCGTTCACCTTTTATTTTATTTGCGACATACTCCTCATCACGAAAATTACGTTCGATGTCTGCGAGTTTTGCTTCCATCTCTTCTCGTAATTGATCCGCTTTTTGTCCTTCTGCTTGTGCGATACTCGTTTCATAACGTTCACGAATCGAATCGAGTTGCTCGTCTAACATGCCGTAACGATGACGATATTCTTCAATATCTCCTTCCGAAACATCGATCAATGTCATCCACTGTGCTTCTGTATAATTCGGCAATAGTTGTTTTTCGATGACTGTTTTTTGTTCATGATACGCCTCTTTAAAATCATTCGTCTGTTGATAACTACTATGCCAATACGTTGAACCGTTGCGCAATACGAATAAAAAAGCGACGAGAATAATCGTAACGAGCGCGCTATATTTCCACATTTGTTTTTTCATAAATTCATACTCCCTTTCATAATCGTCCCGATATATGTGGCGATATCAAATGTTTTCGTAAACCATGTGCTACAAAGATTTATAATGAAAGGAAAAGTATAAATGAGACTGACAAATGCGATTGCTAAACCGAACCATTGTTCACTTTTACTTATCAATTTTGTATCCAATTCCCCACACAACCTTTATGTAACGCGGATTTTTAGGGTCCGCTTCAATTTTTTCTCTTATTTTCCGAATGTGGACCGCGACGACATTGTCCGCATTGTACGCTTCTTCTTCCCAAACGCGTTCGTAAATTTCATTGATTGAAAACACACGTCCAGGATGTCGCATGAGCAAGCTCGTAATTTTAAATTCAATTGGCGTCAATTTGACAGGCTTGCCGTCGACACTTACTTCCTTCGTTTCATCATTCAAAAGCAAGCCATCGATTTGAAGCACGCCTTCTTCTCTTTCGTACGTTCCAAGCGTGACGTAACGGCGCAATTGTGATTTCACACGTGCCATTAATTCAAGTGGATGAAATGGCTTCGTCACATAATCATCTGCTCCGACGGACAAACCGTGAATTTTATCGGTATCTTCTGACTTTGCGCTCAGCATGATGATCGGGACATTTTGTTGTTCGCGAATTTTAAATGTCGCTGTAATCCCATCCATATTCGGCATCATAATGTCTAAAATTAATAAGTGGACTTCATTTTTCTCCAACAATTGGAGTGCTTCGACACCATCTGCTGCTTTTAGTACGTGATACCCTTCATTATGTAAATAAATTTCAATACCATCTCGAATATCTTGATCGTCATCTGCGACGAGAATTGTTAGTTCTTTCATGTTGATCACCTTTTCCTTATTTTTATTATAAGAGGGATGTCTTAATAAACACCTCTTGAAATTCTGAAGAAATTATTAAGTTCTTTCTTATTATCGTCTACCCTTTACAATGATGTACGAAAACGATTCGATATGCTAAAATCATATTTACTTTTAAAATAGAAGAAGGGAATCGTTATGAAACTTAGAACACTTGTCATTAATGCGATAATCGCTGGGATTTATGCGACAGTGAGCATCGTCATTTTGCCACTTTCTTTCGGCGCTTTACAATTTCGGATTGGGGAAATGCTCAACCATTTAATTGTTTTTGATAAACGTTATTTCTTTGGAATTATCGTCGGTGTTTTTATCGCCAATTTATTTTCGGCTTTCGGTTTGATCGATGTCGTATTTGGGGTGCTCCATACAGCGCTCGCTCTCGGGCTTACGACACTTGCCGCACGCTTCATTAAAACGCGATGGAAGCTCATGTTATTTAACTCTTTCATTTTCTCAGCACTCATGTGGATTATCGCACTCGTCATTATGGCGGGAGGCTCATTTTCGATTGAAGTCTTTTTCATCACATGGGCAGGACTATTTTTCACAGAGTTTCTTGTCATGACGTTAGCGATTCCACTCTGGCAATCAATGGACTCACGATTGAAACTTGAAACGTTATTAGATGAAGGGAAGTCATAATTATGTACGTCACGATTGAAGTCATTGCAGAAGAACTTGGCATGCCACAAAAACAAGTCGAGAAGTACATTTACGAAGGAAAAATTCGAGCAGTCGATGATGGGACACAGTTGCTCGTCAACCGCGAACAGTTCAACCTTTATTTCGAACAGCTCGAACAAATGAAACAAAAAATTGCGGACTATTGGAGCGAACCACTCCCACCTGACCGCGACATTAAAGATGAAGATTAAAAAACCACCTTTTTCAGTTCATTATGACTGAAAAAGGTGGTTTTTCATTATGCAGAAACGACTTCTGCTTTCGGCCCATCTTCTTTCCGGCGTTTCATTTGAACGAGGAGAAGTGCGATGAAAATCGCAAGCCCAATTCCATCTGTCGCAAGCCCTGGATAAATTAACATTAATCCACTAATGACCGCGAGGAATCGTTCGTATCCTTTTAATTCTACATACCAGAAACCGATCATTCCTGCACCAATTCCAATCATTCCGATAATCGCTGTCGCTAAAATGAATGATACTTCTAAAATTGTCGTATCGATCATGAGCAACTGCGGTTGCAAGACGAACATGTACGGAATGATGAAGGCGGCAATCGCTAGTTTCGCTGCGTTAAATCCGGTTTTTATCGGGTCACCTTTCGATATTCCGGTCGCAGCAAAGGCGGCGAGTGCTACAGGTGGCGTAATATCCGCTACAATTCCGAAGTAGAAGACGAACATGTGCATCGCCAAGACTGGAATTTCAATCGGTAACGCCGCGTTTAATGCAAATAGCGCTGGTAACGCGATCGTTGATGTGATGATGTAGTTCGCTGTCGTCGGCGATCCCATTCCTAAAATGAGCGATGTGATCATCGTAAAGACGAGCGTTAACATTAATTGCATTTGGATGTTCGTCGACATCGCTTCTGCTAATCCGACGAGACTATTCCCCATTTTCAAACCGAGTCCTGTTTTCGTTACGACACCGACGATAATACCCGCTGTCGCTGTTGCAGCTGCGACACCGAGTGCCGTTTTCGCTCCGGAGACGAGCGCATCAATAATTCCACGGAATCCGATGCGTGTCTCTTTCAAGAACATGCTGACGATAATTGTCGATAAAATACCGTACAATGCGACACGCTCAATACTCATGCCACCGTTATACAATAAAATAATAATGACGAAAATCGGTAATAGTAAATGAATTTTCTTCAATACTGTTTTCGCCTTCGGAATTTGATCTTCCGGCAAACCGAGTAAGCCGAGACGTTTCGCTTCAAAGTGTGTCATAATCCAAATTCCCGCAAAGTATAAAATTGCTGGAATGAGTGCTGCTTTTGCGATATTCCAATAACTCTCTCCGGCAAACTCAATCATTAAGAACGCTGCTGCTCCCATGATTGGTGGCATAATTTGTCCACCTGTGGACGCGGCTGCTTCTACCGCTCCGGCGAAGTTTTTATGATAGCCGAGACGTTTCATCATCGGAATCGTATACGAACCTGTCGTCACTGTATTCGCGACAGAACTTCCTGAAATCGTTCCTTGTAAAGCACTTGAGAAGATTGCCACTTTCGCTGGTCCACCGATACGACGTCCTGCAATTGTGATTGCTAAGTCGTTAAAGTAATTTCCGACTCCCGTTTGAACGAGGAATGCCCCGAACAATAAGAATAAGAAAATATAAGTAGAAGATACTTTAAGTGGTACTCCTAAAATTCCATCTGTCGTAAAGAACATGACGTCGACTAATTGACGGAATGTTAAGCCACGGTGTGCGAGTGATCCTGGTAAATATGAACCGTACACTGCATACGCTAAAAATACGAGTGCGATAATCGTAATCGGTAATCCGACTGCACGACGTGACGCTTCTAATACGAGTAAAATCGCAATTCCACCGATAATAAATTGAACGTCTGAAATGCCCCCAATTTTTTGGACGAGCGTTTCATAATATAAAGGCCAATAACTACAAACGATTAAAGATAATGTTGCTAAAATCCAATCGAATACAGAGATACGATTTTTCGGTCCATTTTTTCGTGCTGGATAAAGTAAAAAAATGAGTACTAAAGCGAATCCTAAGTGGACTGTTCGCTGGATGAATGCTGTATATTGTCCGAACGCTCCTGTATACAATTGGAACATTGAAAATGCAATTAATGTTCCGAAAACAATCCACGCTACAACCCCGGATAAATTACGCGTATTTGATTCCGTATCGTATTGCTCTAACAACTTTTGACGTTCTTCTTCCGTCAGCTCATCTGTTTCTTCTCGTTCATGTTGTTTCACTTCTTCTTTCGTCATCGCATCTCCACTCCTCTCCATAATTGCCATAATGATAATTTTTGAATCGACACAGCATACCAATCTCCTGGAACGAAATAATCGTTAAACTGCAATTGTCTCTCTCGTTCCCCTCGTCTTTTCACGACGAGGCGATGATTTGAAACGGTCTTTCCATTTCGAATATTCATCGAGTCGAAGTACACATCATTTACATATAAGTGATGCATCCCATCTTTATATTCGTAACGTTCCCCTTCATGAACTTCTGCGGGCATGCCAATTCCGTATTGTGAGAAGCGAATCATCTTCTGTTCGATTTGCTGCCCTGTCACGACGTAAGACTCTGTCACATCCGTTAAATGAATGGAATGAACGAATATAATATCGAATGCATCGCCATCTGTCATCGGTAAGTAAGCGACTTGTTGTTTCGTCCGCCCTTCTTCAAAGACGAGCGCTTGCTTCCACGGAAGATTGATAAATAAAATGATGCATACTGCGCTTATGAATAGTATACTGACGATTTTTTTCATTTCTCTCACAACTCCATTGAAGAAAAAAAGAGCCGGATCCGTCAGCTTACCGACACCGGCCCTTCTTACATTCTTACTTGTTCACTTCGTCGAAATACTTCTGTGCACCTGGGTGTACTTCGATTCCAACGCCGTCTAAACCTGTTTTCGCATCGATGAATTTCGCTTTATCGTGTGCGATTTTGTCTGTATTTTCGTATAACGCTTTCGTCATATCGTATACGACATCTTCTGGTAAATCACGTGATACAACGAGCATTGCCATTACTGCAACAGTCGTTACATCTTCTTTCAAACCGTAAGTACCTTCTGCAATGACGTCTTTTGCGTAGTATGGATACTTCGCTACGAGTTCGTCAATTTTTGCTTCGTCCATCGGAAGAATAACAACTTCAGCAGATGCTTTTAATTCTTCAACAGCCCCTGTTGGCGTTCCTGCTGTGATAAAAGCAGCGTCGATGTTACCATCTTGAATACCGCCTGCTGATTCACCGAAGTCTAAATATTGTGCGTCGATATCTTTTTCAATATCGATTCCGTGTAATTCTAAAATTTGTTGTGCGTTAATGAATGTTCCTGAACCTGGTGCTCCAACCGATACTTTTTTACCTTTTAAGTCTTCGATTGATGTGATGCCTGATTTACCGATCGTTACGATTTGGATCGTTTCAGGGTAAAGCGCTCCAAGACCGACGACGTTTTTCACAGCGTTTCCATCGAATGCGTTAACTCCTTCTTCTGCATACGTTGCAACGTCTGTTTGTGCGAACGCGATTTCCGCATCGCCCGCTTCAACTGACATAATGTTATCTGCAGATGCGTTTGATGATACCGCGTCTGTTTGAATACCTATTTCATCCGAAATTACTTTCGCAATTCCGCCCCCAAGTGGGTAATAAGTTCCGCTCGTTCCACCTGTTAATAAACTCATAAATTTCGGCGCATCTGTCGATCCAGTGCTTTCGCCTGCATCGCCATCTTTTTCTGCCGGTTTGTCATCTCCTCCACAAGCGACGAGAACAGCTGTTAACATCGCTACAAGGAATGCAAACAATAGTGATTTTTTCTTCATATTTTTTCCTCCTCCTTGTCCCTATCCAATTTTTGAAATTGAAAATTATACACTATTATCAACTATTTAGCTACAATTTGCAAGCGCTTTCCTATTGAAATGCAAAAAAATAATGTTTATTCACCGTTTTCAGTTTTCTTTTGCTCTTCTTTTGATTTTCACTTACTTTTAACGTCTTTCCGAAAGAAGTCTCCCATCCTCAAGGAGTGTAAAGGTGCGAATAGCACCAATGAGTAGGTGGGAGATGAATTTCGGTTGGCTTTAGCCAAAGTTATTTTTCTAAGCCTTTTCGCAATAATTCGAGAATAGTTGCTGTTCTTGTAGATAGTCCATTTTCTTCTTGGTATTTATCTAATTTCTCGATAATTGATTTAGGCATACGAACTTCTACACGCTCTTTATCATTTTTCAAAATTATCACCTCTCACTTGATTGTACGGCATTTCTACGATAGAATCAATATATATATATATATACGACATTATTACGTACAAAGTGAGGTGAATGGATATGACTAAACAAAATAAAGCTTTCAAATTTCGTTTGTTACCAAACAAAGAGCAAGCTGTACTATTAGCTAAAACATTCGGCTGTGTTCGTTTTGTCTACAATAAGATGTTAGCTGAACGCAAAGAAACGTATGAAAAGTTCAAAGATGATAAAGAAGCACTTAGAAAGCAAAAGTTTCCTACTCCTGCAAAGTACAAAGGTGAATTTCCATTCCTAAAAGAAGTGGATTCTTTAGCTTTAGCAAACGCACAGATCCATTTGCAAAATGCTTATAAGAACTTTTTTGAAGGTCGTGCGGAGTTTCCTAAATTCAAAAGCAAGAAAAAGAAACAATCTTACACAACCAACATGGTTAATAGCAATATTAAGCTAGAAAATGGTCATATCAAACTGCCAAAAATCAAAAAGCCAATAAAAATAAAACAGCATAGAGAAATACCCGCTGATTATAAAATCAAATCTTGTACGATTTCTAAAACAAAAACAGGGAAATACTATATTTCG
>NZ_JBHTJF010000001.1:0-48256 GCF_042675605.1 Savagea faecisuis | reverse complement strand
AGTGAACAGGGTAAGAAAGCCAATTACCCAAAATTCTATCGACAATCATTAGACAAACTAGCAAAAGCACAACGCATTCTATCCAAACGCAAGAAAGGTTCTGCACGTTGGAATAAGCAACGACTGGTAGTGGCTAAGTTGCATGAAAAAGTAGCGAACCAGCGCAGAAACTTTCTTCATCATAAATCAAAAGAATTAGCAACAAACTATGACGCTGTGATTATTGAAGATTTAGACATGAAAGGTATGTCTAAAGCCCTTCGCTTTGGAAAAAGCGTTCATGATAACGGTTGGGGCATGTTCACTACTTTCTTAGCGTACAAGCTAAAAGAACGAGGAAAACAGCTTATCAAAATTGATAAATGGTTTCCCTCTACTAAGAGATGTTCATGTTGTGGTGCTGAAAAGAGAATGCCCTTGTCTGAACGTACATACCATTGTTCTTGTGGTTTTGTGCTAGAACGTGACCACAATGCCGCAATCAACATTAAAAACGAAGGGTTACGCTTATTAGCATAGAAACAAAAACTCTTGGAACGAGAGGGTTAGCTCGGTCATTTTTCGTTGGCTAGTAAAAGCAACGATAAGTCGAGAAGCCCCCACTTCAAGTAGACCGTAAGGTTAACTAAGTGGTGGGTAGTTCACATAATCGTTACTTTACAAATTAATACTTTTGAACCTATGTCTTTTTCAGGTGAACACATGCCGAAATTTCAAAAAATTCTCATTTATTTTACTTTTTTTATCTAACTGTTCTTTTACTTTTTTTATGCGATAATCGATTAACATTATATATAATAGGAGGGGTCTTATGTTTTTTATGGAGTCAAAACGGATTGGAACAGTCATTGTCGGAGCTTTATTAGTTGCAGTGGGGTTAAACTTCTTCCTCATTAATGCCAACGTCTACTCAAGTGGGTTCGCTGGTGTCGCACAATTGATTTCCACCGTCGCTCAACAGTTTTTAGGCCTCAACTGGGGAACCGGTGTTTTACTCCTTTTTCTCAACATTCCTGTATTAATTTTAGGCTGGTTTAAAGTAGGAAAAGGATTTACGATTTATAGTATTATTTCGGTCGGCTTTACGACATTCTTTCTAGAAATACTTCCTGTCATTTCTTTAACAGATGATATCATTTTAAATGCGGTAGCAGGAGGAACGTTAATCGGAGTCGGTATTGGAATTACGATGAAATTAGGTGCTTCTACAGGAGGTATGGATATCGTCGTCATGCTTCTCGCGCGCATTAAAGATCGCCCTGTCGGCATTTACTTTTTTGCGATGAACGCGGTCATCGTCTTCTGTGCGGGTCTGTTATTCGAACCAGCTAACGCATTGTATACGATGGTCGGCTTGTACTTAACGTCTAAAGTGATCGATGCGATTCATACGAGCCACGAAAAACTTACGGTCTTCATCATTACCGAAAATGGCGAAGCGTTACAAAAGGCCATTCATGAACGGATGGTGCGTGGTATTACGGTCATGCCTGCGATGGGTGCATATACGAAACGAGAAAAAGATATGCTGTATCTCGTCGTCACACGTTACGAGCTTTATGACTTAGAACAAATTATTAAAGAAATCGACCCGTTCGCTTTCACGAACGTCGTGCAAACGGTCAATGTGTTCGGCTTCTTCCGAAAAGAAGGCGAAAGCTTGCAAGAAATGGAAGCGAGACGATACGCTCAAAGCTAAAAAAGCGCTACGACTTTTACAGTCGCAGCGCTTTTCTTTTATTTCGATGTCGCTTTTTCGATCGCTTGATCTAAATCAGCGATAATGTCTTCAACCGATTCTAAACCGATTGATAAACGAATTAACTCTTCTGGGACTCCTGCTTTTTTCAAATCTTCTTCTGATAATTGTTGGTGAGTTGTCGAAGCTGGGTGAATGATCAATGACTTCGCATCTCCAACGTTTGCTACGTGTGAGAAGATTTCCACGTTATCGATGACGTCACGTCCTGCATCACGTCCTCCTTTAATACCGAAGACGACGATTGAACCGTAACCGTTTTTCAAATATTTTTTCGCTAAGTCATGAGATGGGTGATCTTCAAGACCTGGATATGTGACCCACTCGACTTGCGGATGGTTTTGTAAGTGCTTCGCTACTTTCAATGCGTTTTCGTTATGACGGTCAACGCGTAAGTGTAACGTTTCAAGACCTTGTAAGAAGTTGAATGCACTATCAGGATCGAGCGCTGGACCGAAGTCACGCAACAATTGAACGCGCAATTTCGTTGCAAATGCCGCTTGCGGTACGTCTACACCGTAACGAATGCCGTGATATGACTCATCCGGCTCTGTGAAGTAAGGGAAACGTCCTTGCGTCCAGTCAAATTTCCCTGCGTCTACAACGACACCACCGATTGTCGTACCGTGTCCACCGATCAATTTTGTCGCTGAATGGATGACGACGTCCGCTCCGTGCTCAATCGGATTCAAGCCGTATGGTGAAGGGAATGTATTGTCTACGAGCAATGGTAAGCCATTGTCATGTGCGATTTTTGCAATCGCTTCGATATCGAGAACGTGAAGCCCTGGATTACCGATCGTTTCAGCGAAAATTGCACGCGTCTTATCTGTAATTGCCGCTTCATACGCTTTCGGGTCCGTAACGTCCACTAATTTCACTGTAATGCCGTAGCGTGGAAGTGTCGTCGTGAATAAGTTATATGTACCTCCGTACAAGTTGCTCGCTGCGATAATTTCGTCTCCTGCACTCGCAATATTTAAAATTGAAAATGCGATAGCTGCCATTCCTGAAGAAAGAGCAACCGCTGCTGTTCCACCTTCTGCCTGTGCAACGCGGTCTTCAAAGACGCCCACTGTTGGGTTCATAATACGTGTATAAATGTTACCCGTTTCTTTTAAAGCGAATAAGTCTTGTGCGTGTTGTGAGTTTTTAAATACGTAAGATGTCGTGCGGTGAATAGGAACAGCAAGTGATCCTGTATTCGGGTCTGGTTCTTGTCCTGCGTGAAGTAAAATTGTTTCTTTGCCATAATTTTTTGTCATTGAAATTCCCTCCTAGTCATTGATGGAACGAGCTTTGGGGAGATTCAATCTAAATTGAAAACCCCCTTCTCAAAATAAGAAGAGGGTTGTAAGTTCTGTTCGCCTCCCCTTATCTTCCAGGTAGTCAAACCTGTAGGAAGTAGCACCTTTGTGAAATTTCACCGGTTGCCGGGCATCATAGGGCCTAGTCCCTCCGCCTCTCTGGATAAGAGTGTTGTTATGTCGTTTTCCATCTTGTGACATAGTATATAATTAAACCTTTTCGAAAGTCAAGAGAAATTATAAAATATTTAGAATATTGTTTTTTATTCACGTTTGAAGGCCTTATTTAGTATACTGAAAAGAAAAAGGAGGCGATTTTAATGCTTCTATGGAGTAGTATTGCGATTGTCCTCGGTTATTTATTCGGTTCCTTACACGGCTCAATCTTGGCAAGTCGCTTATCTGGGCGCAACTTAAAAGAACTCGGAACGAAAAATGCAGGCGCTTCAAATGCCTTTATCGAACTCGGAAAAGGATACGGCATATTAGTTGCTGTCGTCGATATCGCGAAAGGAGCGATTGCGATTGGGGTTATCGCATGGTTACTTCAGCAATTTTCGACTATTGAGACAGATTCATTATTTTTCTTTTATACACTCACTGGAACATTTGCCGTCATCGGTCATAACTTTTCCGTATGGATGAAATTTAACGGCGGAAAAGGAACGGCGACGATGATCGGTATGATGCTCGCTCTCGATTGGCATTGGGGGTTGTTTGCACTCGTCGCATTCCTCATCATTACGTGGTTAACTGACTATATCGTGATCGGTGGACTCATGTTGTATCTCGTTTTAATTGTCGAAACGTTAACGAAGCATTCCGTCCTAAGCTTTTGGGTCGCGCTCGGGCTGTTAGTCGTGATGATTTATCAACACCGAGAAAACTTTGAACGCATCCACTTAAAAACAGAAAAGCGCGTATCTGCTGCTTTTCGCTCGAAATAGAAATGGTCCGCCTCACGAATTTCGTGGGCGGACTTTTTTTAAGAGTGGTGAACCGCGCAACGGTTCGGACCAATCTCCAACTCTTGCCATTCTTCAATTGACGCTTCTTCCATACCGCGATTCAATTCTACAATACGTTCAAAGTTCGGTGGCTTCACAGAACTTGCTGAACGTTCTACTTGCGATAAAAATTCTTCTTTTGACGCTTCAAACATTTTCTCATTTTGCTGACGAATGGCACCTAACGTATTTCCGATGTAGCGACTTTCGTTCAACTCGGTTTTTAAATCGGCATAATGTCCCGGTAAGACGATGACATCATCTGCAATTTGAGCGACTTTCGATTGAACGGTATCGAATAAATCTTCCGCCCATTCGCGCACTTTATTCCCTAAATCTGGGCGACCGAGACCACTAACGAAAATCGTATCTCCCGAAAAGAGCAAGCGATCATTGACGAAAAATGAGACGCTTCCCGGTGTATGTCCAGGTGTTTTCACTGCGAGCACTTCTAACTTCACTTGCTCAAAGCGAATTTCATCATGATTTTCTAAAGGTTCAAAGTCGAACACTGCTCCTTCGCTTTTCATAATGTAATATTGTGCACCTGTTTCGTTTGCTAACATGCGCCCTCCTGAAATGTGGTCCGCATGTAAATGCGAGTCAACGATATGTGTAATGCGAGCACCGTGCTCTTTCGCAAAGTTTACATATACGTCTGTAAATCGTGCTGGGTCGACGACGAGTGCTTCCTCTCCTGAAATGACCATGTATGAGAGACAACCTTTTCCGATACGGATAAACTGGTAAACATCGACATCCTCATCTTCGTACACTTTAACAGGAGCTAACTCTTCACTCCACGTCTGCATACCACCTTGTAAATAAGAAACATCATACCCGAGCGGTTCAAGCAATTCCGCAGCGTACACGGACGAAATTTCTTTCGCGCATACGACTAGAATCGGACGGTCTTTCGGAAGTTCTTCAATATGTGCCTCCGGATTTTCTTTCATCTCACTGTAAGGTACGTTGTACGAACATACTTCTGGACCTTCTATTTTCCAATCAGCGAACGCATCGCGCGAGCGCACGTCTAATACGCAAATCTCTTCTCTATTTAAAATCGCTTCCGCCACTTCCGTAGCAGTTCTCGGTTGTACTGTCATGAACAATTCCTCCGTTCTTTATTTTCATTATCATATCGAGCGTATTTTCACTCGTCAACTAACGTGTTTATCATTTGACGAAAAAAATCCTCTCAACACAATCGTCGAGAGGATCGATTTTAAAATTAACGACTTTTCACAAGTAAATCCACTGCTTCTTGAACAATTTCCTCTTGTGTTTTCGGCTCTTCACTATCGGTTTGTTGAATGCAATCAATCAAGTTAGAACTGACGATAACACCGATTGTACGGTCGATTGCGGAACGAGCGGCCGTAAGCTGAGTGACGACATCTTTACATTCTTTTTGCTCTTCCATCATGCGCAAAATGCCTTTAATTTGGCCTTCTACACGTTTGAGACGGTTTCGGATTTTTGCATCATAATCCGTCATTTGGATCGCCTCCTATTCGTTTATTCTTACATTTATTGTATACCCCTTAAGGTATGAAGTCAAAATTTTTGATTGCGGGGTAAAAACATTACAACATGCATTATAACCGATTTTGTGGTATAATCATAGTGAGTTGATAGGGATTATCTAATTCAAATACAACCTTACTGTCGTCGTCCATCGTATGTTTCGGACGATTTTTTAACTTTCGACGCACTAAGGTGAGGGAGGGAATTCGATTGTCATTTCCAAGACGGGAAAAAAAGGTTTCGGATTTCGTCGCAGCACGCCAAGTGGATGAGAAAATTGCATTCGTTCGAAACGACCACGAAGTGACCGGCACGATTCATAAAATTTTAGAAAACTCAGTCATCGTTCGTATCTCTGATCGCGATGCCGAGTTGATCGGAGCACCATCCGATTTAACAGTCGTTGCCCATAAAAACTATTCGGTCGTGTAATACGAAAATTCCTCTATACGAGAATGTATGGAGGAATTTTTTTGCATAATTATGTTATTATAGTATTGCTTAAATATGTTTTAAAAGGAGAATGGCTATGAAACAAACATTGATTGATCGCCTCTCAACGTATGCAAAAATCGACACGCAATCTGATGACGCAAGTACGACGACCCCTTCTACTCCAGGACAATGGGATTTGTTGCATTTGTTGCAAGATGAGATGAAAGAAATCGGCTTACAACAGATTACGTTAGATGAAAACGGTTACTTGTTCGGTACACTCCCTTCTAATGTTGAAGGGAAAACACCGACGATTGGACTGCTCGCCCACGTCGATACGGCGACAGACTATACAGGAAAAAATGTACAACCACAAATTCATGAAAACTATGACGGGAAAGATATTAAACTGAATGAAGATGTCGTAATGCATGTTGCAGACTTCCCGAACTTAAAAAATTATGTCGGTCATACGTTAATGACGACAGATGGCACGACGTTACTCGGTGCCGACAATAAAGCGGGAATTGCAGAAATTATGACGGCGATGGAATTTTTAATCGAACATCCTGAAATTCCTCGCCCTACATTCCGCATCGGCTTTACACCGGATGAAGAGATCGGCCGTGGCCCTCACAAATTCGACGTCGAGGCATTCGCTGCTGACTTCGCTTATACGATGGACGGTGGTCCAATCGGAGAACTTCAGTATGAAAGCTTCAATGCTGCCGCTGCGACGGTGACATTCCGTGGTGTCAATATTCACCCTGGGACAGCAAAAAATAAAATGGTCAATTCGATTTTAATTTCGCATGAATTTCAAAAAAGAATGCCAGAAGATGCGGTTCCTGAAAAGACAGATGGTTATGATGGTTTCATTTACTTAATGGACGTTCAAGGAACGACGGAAGAAACGACTCTTTCTTACATCATTCGAGACTTCGATCGCGATGCTTTTGAAGAGAAAAAACAGTACATGTACGAGGTCGAAAAAGAACTTCAACAATTGTACGGAAAATCCTCTGTCCAAGTAAACATTGAAGATCAATATTTCAATATGCGTGAAAAAATTGAACCCGTGATGGAGATTGTCGATGCTGTCGAACAAATTATGATTCAACTCGGCATAAAACCGATTATCGAACCGATTCGCGGTGGCACAGATGGCTCACAACTTTCTTATATGGGCTTACCGACGCCAAATATTTTCACAGGTGGAGAAAACTACCATGGGAAATATGAATTCATTTCAATCGACAATATGGAAAAAGCAGTAGAAGTCATTATTGAAATTAGTAAACATTTCGCTAAAGCGCAATAATTGAAAAGACGTCAAACGAAGTTAAACATTCGTTTGACGTCTTTTTTAAATAATAAAGCCTAAGCGCTTCGCTTCAAATGTAAGTTCTTCTCGAAACTTTGGATGTGCGATTTGAATAAGTGCTTCCGTTCTCGCTTGAATGGACTTTCCGTACAATTTTGCGACACCGTATTCCGTCACGATATGATCGACGTCATTTTTGCTCGTCGTCACGACAGAACCTTTCGTTAAATGAGGCATAATGCGTGACACTTCACCATTTTTCGCCGTCGAATGCATGCAAATATAGCCTCTCCCCCGCTTCGCAAAATGGACAGCACGCGCAAAGTCCGCTTGTCCTCCCGTAGAAGAGTAATACGTCCCGCCAATCGTTTCTGAAGCGCATTGACCGTAAAAATCGACTTCTGTCGTCGCATTAATGGAAACGATATTATCTTCTTTCGCAATTTCCATCGGATGGTTGACGATATCGACAGGGAGTAATTCGATCACTGGATTATGATGCAAAAATCGATGGAGACGTTCCGTACCTAATGCGAACGTTCCGATTAACTTCCCACGATTCGTCATTTTCGCTGAGCCATCGATGACACCCGCCTTCACTAAATCGACGATCCCGTCTGAAATTAACTCACTATGTAACCCTAAACTGCGGTGATGTTTCAATTTATGTGTGACAGCATTCGGAATCGAGCCGATCCCAATTTGTAACGTATCACCATCTCGAACACGTTCCGCAATAAAATCCGCAATTTGCAAATCCGCTTCCCGAATGCGCGGTTCTGGTACTTCAATTAAAGGCACGTGATGCTCGACGTATCCTTTCACTTGGCTAATATGAATTTGATTGCCGCCAAATGTGCGTGGCATATGTTCATTCACTTCCACATAAAACGGTACTTTTCCAATCAATGGCGAAATATATTCTGCTTGCGTTCCTAACGAAAAATACCCGTGTTCATCGATCGGTGAAACGACAGCTAATACCGCTGATAAATGTGTCGACTGACGCAATATTTTAGGCATTTCATGAAAGACGTTCGGAACGAGTTCAATATGACCATCTAAATAAGCTTGCCGATTCGCACCACTTAAAAAATAAGATACGTGCGTTAAATGGCCTTTCATTTTGCCATACATATAATCTCTTTGTTGAACGGGTAAAATTTGATGAATTTTCACACGTTCTAATTGTTTATGTTCTTCTTCTAACCAATCTAATAAAAGGCGTGGCTCCCCATGCCCTAAAGGTAAAATTAAATCTGCAAAAGGTTCAATCTTGTCAATAAACTGTTGTTTCGTTAATCTCTTTGACATCTGGTACTAACACCAACTTTCAATATCGATTATATTTATCTTACAATACTTTCAAGCACGGTCAATACATAATTGTCACATCTATAAAAAAACCACAAACATATCATATGCTTGTGGTTCATTTTTAAACGGTTTTCGTCACCGCTTTTTTAATATCTTGTCGATGTTCATAAATATTTTTCACGATCGCTCGAATGACGGCATACGTCGGAATCGCAATTAAAATTCCGAGGAACCCTGCGATATTTCCAGCAGCTAAAATGAGTGTAATGACCGTAAGTGGGTGAATCGACAATGTTTTCCCCATAACGTTCGGCGTAATTAAGTTACTATCCGTCTGTTGGGCAATGAGTGTGACGACTCCGACCCAAATGACGAGCGAAGGCTCTTGTAAAAACCCGATAATAATAGCAGGTACGACCGCAATCCAAGGACCGATAAACGGAATTAAATTCATAAACAATGCAAAAATCGCAAGCAATAACGCATATTCCAAACCGATCAATGAATACCCGATAAAAATTAACGTCGCTAAAATGGCACTAATTAAAAACTGGCCTTGAATGTAGTTTTTCAATACGTCGTTAATATCTTTCATCGTTTTCTCGACCCAACGTTTACGTTCGCCGGTGAAAAATTGCGTGACGAACGGAATGAACTTCTCATGATCTTTCAACATGAAAATAAAGAAAAACGGAACGAGAATGAGTAAAAACATCGCTTGGAAAAATGATTGTAAAAATTGCACGATCCATTTCCCAAAACCGAGGGCGACATCTTGTAGTGAGTCTGCCGCTTCATCGATTGCTGTCTTCACATTGTCTGGTAAGTCTTTACGCTGTTCTAATGCGTAATCTTTAACTCCTTCCAATTCTTTCGCTAAGCCTGGCGCATTTTTCACAAATGTGTTCACCTGTTCTCCTACAGGAGGACCGATGATTGCGATAAAGATCCATATGATCAGACCAAGCCCTGCTAAAATGGACAAAATACTCGCCCATCTCGGAAATTTACGCTTTTCTAAAAAATGCTGAATCGGTTCCGTCATATAAAATAAAACGCCCCCTAACAATAGCGGGAAGAAAATCGTTTTCGCTATAATGATGAAAGGTGTAAATAAAAAGCTAATGCTTAAAAAGTATTTTACAATTAAAATAGCAAGTAATATTCCTACCCCTACTTGAAACCAACGTTTATTCGTCATGGCAACCTCCTAATACATTCGATGTCTTTAGTATACCTGTTTTTTCAAATTTTCGTTTCTTTTATGTGTTTAGATTGCAAAAAATGTGGAATACGTATTGTAGAAACTTTTCCAGAGGAGGAAATGAACATGAGTGAATTCAAAAATAAAGCGAAAGGTACTTTCAATGAATTAAAAGGGGAAGCAAAACAAAAATTAGGTAAAGCGATGGACGATACTTCAATGCAAGCGGACGGCTTAAAAGACGAAGTGAAAGGAAAAGCTCAAAAGAAAATGGGCGAAGTACAAGGCGATGCGAAAGAAGCATACAGTGAAGCGAAAAAAGATGTCGTCGACAAAGTGGACGAATTAAAAGAACGTTACGTCGACAAAAAAGAATCAAAATAATGTTTATTTTTAACGACTTTCCGAAAGAAGTCTCCCATCCTCAAGGAGTGTAAAGGTGCGAATAGCACCAATGAGTAGGTGGGAGATGAATTTCGGTTGGCTTTAGCCAAAGAATTTGGTAAAATATAGACATAATGTTCTTTGACAACTGGATATATGGAGTTGCATACGGAAATAAGAGCGAAAACCAAGCCCCTCGTATGCGTAAAATATCCAAGGTACTAAAAACATTGCGTATCAGTAGGGTTGGAATGCCCCGAATTCACGCTCGTGGAGAACACATAAGACTTGCTTGCAAGCTATGTTCGTGGAAGCGAGAAGCCCCCACTTCAAACGAAGTTAAGTGGTGGGTAGTTCACAAGCTGTTGTTTGCATGAGAGGCAAATGACAGTTTTTTTGTGTCTTTAAAAACAAAAAATTCTGCTTTCCGATCCAAGATGGAAAAGCAGAATTCATTTATTTATGAGCACGTACGAGATCCATCGGTGTAACGATGCCTAGTAATTTTTCTTTTTTTCGGCCATTTTCTGTAATGAGTAAAGCTTCGATTCGATTACCAGACGTAACACCTTTTTGGAAAATCTCTACCGCTTCATAAATCGGCATATTTTGACGGACGAAACGATAGGATTTTTTACGTTTCTCATGTTGGTGAATGTCGCGGAGTTTTGGGATTTTTCCTTTCGGCATTCCTTCTGTCATTCGATCTGATAACCAGTATGTAATTCCCATTGCTGTAATCATTCCTATAAAATTTTGTTTATCATAAAGCGGAAATTGATTGAACTTTTGTTCGCGAATGAGTCGCAAACCGACTAATAAAGAGTCATCCGCTTGTAGCGTAACGACCTTTCTCCGGAACAAATTACCTACGGTCACAGGTTTCGTAATTTTTCTTGCAATTTGTTCAATTTTTTGTACGACTTTATGATGAGGTTCTGCGATAACGTAAGCTTGTTCTGTACGATCATGAACAATCGCATTGCGCAGTTCTGCAAATTCGCGTAAATCATGCTCATATCGGCGAACGACTGCATTGTGACGGCGTGCGCAATCGATTAACTTAAAGAAAGGCATATTCGTTGAATTACACATTTTTTTCATCGCAGCGTCAATTCGATTGAATGCAATGATGTAACGTTCAGAATTTTTCATCTTCTCAACTCCAACCTTTTTCTTACAGTATAGCATACGCTTTTTTAACTATCTATTCTGTTTTTTCAAATATTTTCATTAAATTAATGTCATTAAGCAAGAAGCTTGTTCTTTTAATTGCTTCGCTTCTTGTAAAATATTTTCAAAATCTTGTTGTGTTTTCTTAATTTGATTCTCATTTTCTACGACAGTACTATGAATATTTAATACACCGCTCGACATTTCTTCTACTTCTTTCGTAATCGCATCGACGCTTTTTCTCACTTCAATAATCGATTTCTCTACATTTTCGGACAGTTTACGAACTTCTCCTGCTACGACGCTAAAACCACGTCCGTGTTCACCGGCACGCGCCGCTTCAATAGCTGCGTTTAATGCGAGTAAATTCGTTTGAGCCGCAATTTCTCGAATCGTTTGAACAACTTTTTGAATATCTTCTGTGCGGGAGACGAGTGTCGTAATCGTCGATTCATTACTTGCTGATATCGTCGACACTTCGTGAATGCTCTTCTGTAAATAGTCGCTTCCTTGAATCCCTTGCTCTGAACTTTCATTCAAGTTTTCAGACATGTTGCGTAAGTTTTCGGTTACTTCTTTCACATTATTTGTACGTTCTGTAATGTCAAATGCGACTTTCATGACGTATTTCACACGTCGACGATCATCAAAAACAGGCATATATGTCGCCTCTAGCCAAATACTATCTCCGTTCGCATGGCGACGTTCGATTTTATCGACGAATGCTGTTCCGCGTAATAAGTTATTCCAAAAGCTCACATATTCTCGACTCTTCACAAATTCAGGAAAACAAAATTCTTGGTGATTTTTATGTAAAATTTGCTCTTGTGAATAACCTACCGCATTCGCAAACTTTTCTGAAGCATACACTACTTCATGGTCTTCATTAAAAATAATTAACGCTAAGTTTCGATCCATCGTATTTAATAACATTTCATTCGCTTCTAACTGCAATACATTCATTGACTAATCCTCCAGTTTTCTTATACTCTCTCGTTCATTATTCCCGTTTTCACAAATTATAACCTTTCATCCCCTAACTCTTTTCCGCATTCATGTTATAATATCGTGTCGGTTAGGAGGAATTATAATGAAAAATGCGATTTATCCTTTACTCATCGTTTTTGCGGCGAGTTGTTACGGGATTTTATCGACCATCATAAAATTATCTATTCAAGATGGCTTTACAGCTTCACAAGCTGTAACGAGCCAATATTATGTAGGTCTCTTTATTACTATCGTACTCTTTTTAGTGTTTAAAAGGTCTAAACCACAATGGGGCGGTGGAAAAACGTTAATTTTTGCAGGTTTGTTCACAGCGACGACAGGAACGGTTTACGGACAAGCTGTCGAATATATGCCCGCTTCACTTGCTGTCGTCATGTTATTCCAATTCACTTGGATTGGTATGTTATTCGATTGTATCGCGAATCGACGTTTTCCAACGCGTCCTGAATTACTTTCTCTCATCTTACTGTTTACCGGAACGATTTTAGCTGCAGGTGTCATCGATGTAGACTTATCTATTATCCCTTGGCAAGGTTGGGCATGGGGAATGGCCTCAGCGATTAGCTTCTCTTCATTCGTCATGGTCAATTCCAAACAAGTAGAAGGAATGGACACATTAACTCGTCTCCTCTTCACTTCTATTTTTGCAGCTATTTTCATCACATTGTTCCAAGACCCTGAAATCGTATGGGATGGTACATTATTCGGTGGAGGACTTTGGAAATACGGGCTCATTTTAGGATTCTTCGGGATTGTCGTTCCTATTTATCTATTCTCTATCGCAGTACCGAAAGTTGGCGCTGGTATGAGTTCTATTTTAAGTGCGATGGAATTGCCTGTAGCCATTATCGCGTCTATGTTACTTTTAGGCGAACGTTTAACAGCTTTGCAGTTTTTAGGAATTGCGATTATTTTAATCGGCATGACTTTCCCTACGATTATGCAACAATTGAAACAGAAAAAACGGCAACAAACTTAAATGAAAATGAGTTTAAAAAGAAGTGTGTGATCTCTTCACACTTCTTTTTTTGTGTATCTATTTACAATTTCTACTATACTAGTAAGAGAATCATTGTAGTTTTATGAGGAGGCCGTGAAATGACAGAACGATTGTATTACAAAGATGCGTATGAAACGACATTTGAAGCGAATGTGATAAAACAAGAAGAAGACGAGCAAGGGCTCTACGTCGTACTCGACCGCACTGCTTTCTATCCGACAGGCGGCGGACAACCCCATGATATGGGATACTTGAATAATAGTATCGTACATAATGTAGAAGAAATAAAAGGTGAAATCCGTCACTATATGGATACAACCTTAGAAGATGAGCGAGTATTAGGCGTCATCGATTGGGAAAGACGCTTTGACTACATGCAGCAACATAGTGCGCAACATATCGTCACCGCCATTTTCCATGATATTTTAGGTTATGAAACCGATAGTTTCCACTTAGGAAATGAAGTCGTCACGATCGATCTTATGACCGAACAAGTTTCGACAAAGGAAATAATCCGAGCTGAACAGATGGCCAACGAAGTCGTCTTACGCAACATTCCGATTGAGACCTTTTGGGTGACAGAAGAAGAATTAGCGAATTATCCACTCCGTAGTGAGATTAAAGCACATGACAACATCCGACTCGTCATCATTCCAGAAATCGACTACAACGGCTGTGGCGGAACGCACCCGAAAGCAACGAATGAAATTCAACTCATCAAATTGCTCGGAACAGAACGCATGAAGAAAAAAACGAGACTCTCATTCATCGCAGGTCGCCGTGCGCTCGTCCATTACGCTTTACAAAACGAGCGCATAAAACGTTGCGCACAACTTCTCGAAACTTCTGAAACTCGCGTCGTACCGAAAATTGAGCGGTGGATTGAAGAAAGAGAAGAACAAGAACAGCTCATTCGAGATATGCGTAAGCAATTACTCGATGTCGAAGCGACAGAGCTACTGCAAAATTCCGAGCAACTCATTACCGCGACATTCAAAAATCGTCCACTTCAGGAAATTCAAGCACTCGCTACAAAAATTGTGGAACAGCGAACGAGCGCAGTTGTCTTATTTACGACAACGAACGATGAACTTGTCCAACTCATTGCGATGCGTGGAGAGGATGCCCTACCGAATATGCGGGAGTTCGGAAAAGAAATCTTCCCATTATTTGAAGGTCGTGGCGGGGGGAGCCCTAAATTCATTCAAGGCGGGGGACCAAAAGTAAATATCAGCGCCCAACAGTTACTAGATGAAATGATTACCCGTATTTCCCTCGTCTAACGACAAAAATCCTCCCGTCCTTACCGGACAGGAGGATTTTTAAAAGGGAGTGTTTCGTATATATTAGTTTTTGCCTAATACTTCGTTCCAATCAATTGTTCCATTTTTCACTTGATCACGTTTTTCTTTGTCCATAATATCAGATGGACGATCGCCATTTGGCCAATCTTTTTCAGGTGTTGGATAAGAGTCGCGGTCTTGTGACAAGATGAACGCTGCTAAGTCAGCTGCTTCTTGGTCTGACAATGAGTTTTCTTGCCCGATTGGCATGTTACGTTGAATGTATCCTGCCATTTTGCCCATACGTGCGAGTCCTGCTCCATCGTTAAATGAACCTGAACCCCAAAGGGCTGGACCTGTGTTCGAACCTGTTCCTGAACCGTCACCTGCGTGACATGCGATACAAGATTGATTGTACAATTGTTCTCCTGCATCTACATCTGGAACTGGTACATCATCCATATTGTTAAGGTGACGCCAGTCTAATTCAGCACCGACTGGAATTCCTTCTGAAATGTAAGTTAAGTAAGCGACCATCGCTTTTAAGTCTGGATCATTCGCTTCGAATTTTTGACCGTTCATACTACGAATCATACAACCGTTAATACGGTCTTCTAAAGTAACAATTTTGCCTGAACGTGGGATGTACATTGGATACACGGCAGATACACCGACCATTGATGAAGAATGCTCATCCATACCTGCACCTGCGTGACAGCTTGTACACGATAATTCGTTGACGAGTTTCTCACCATCTTCTGGTGTCGCTGCTTCACTGCGTAATACTTCTGATGTGTTATTCGTTAATTCATAACCTCGTAAAATCGCTTCACCTAATGGACCTTCTGGCACGTCATCAAGTGATGGCGGGTTGTGCGCAATCTTTCCTCCCGCTACTGGTGCAGGTGCTGTTGTTTCTTCTCCACCTGCCACTTCTTCTGTTTCTTTCGGCGCTTCAGCACGTTTCTCTTTTGCCACTTGCATACCGAACATGGACAATACCATAATTAAGCCGAGTACGAAAATACTTGCTATTAATGGAATTGGTAAACCTTTTTTGTTATTCATTCGTGTAACCTCCTTTTATCTCTTTCTGTTACCTTCAAATTATCACACTTTTTACGATAGCGTCTATGCCTTTTTCACAATACAAAGGAGATTGCTTATAAAGTTTTGACATTTCAATTACAGACTTTTAAACATCAGTCGATTATTCATACTTTCTTCACTTATGATGGGATACTTTTATTTATAAAAGGACTTTCGGTCATCCTTAATAATATTTATTCTATATTAGTTATATAGATGATAATAATAATCAATTATGAGTGTTTTTAAGCGTCATTTCATTCAATTTCATGTAAAATAAGAAATATAGATAGGAGGTTTTTTATGTTTTTAGCATGGAATGAAATTAGACGCAATAAGTTACGATTCTTTCTCATTACAGGGGTGCTCATGCTCGTTGCATATCTCGTCTTCTTTTTATCTGGGCTCGCTACTGGACTTCAAACATTGAATCGAGAAGCGGTTGATTCCTGGAAAGCGGATGCGATTGTATTAACAGATGAGGCGGACAAAAGTTTGTTGCAATCGATTATGCCAGCGGACAAAGAATCAAAATTAAAAGCAGATGCCGTCGCTCCCATTGGACAACTTAATGCGATTGCCAACAATGACGGAGAAAAGCAAAATATTTCTTTATTCGCCATCGATCCTACTTCTTTTATCATGCCTGACATTATTGAAGGAAAATCATTTAAAAACAAATATGAAGTTGTCGCAAGTGAAACTTTGAAATCTGAAGACTTCACAATTGGAGATAAAGTGAAGTTATCAGGATCCGATGATGAATTGACGATTGTCGGTTTTATAACATCGGCACGCTTCAACGCAGCTCCTGTACTTTATACCAATTTCGATACGTTTTATTCTATTAAATACGGTGAAGCGAGCGAGACGAACAATACAAAGTTGAACGGGTTCGTCGTTCAATCGGATGATGTTGACAACATTACAAAGGACTCTACATTAGAAGCCATTCCAATTGAAAGCTTTATCGAAAAATTACCAGGTTATTCCGAACAAAACATGACATTGAACTTTATGATTTATTTCTTACTCGTCATTTCAGCAGTGATTGTTGCGATTTTCTTATACGTACTCACTGTCCAAAAAATCAATATTTTCGGCGTGATGAAAGCGCAAGGAATCTCTAGTGCTTACTTAGCACGTTCCGTAGTAGCGCAAACGTTTATTTTAGCTTTCGTCGGAGTAGCGATTGGACTCGGACTCGCCCTACTCACTGGAGAATTTTTGCCTAACGCTGTTCCTGTAACATTTGATTTACCAATTTTACTCACATACGGTGCAATCTTTGTCGTAGTCGCAATTTTAGGTTCATTATTCTCCGTGCGTACCATCGTCAAAATTGATCCATTGAAAGCGATAGGAGGTTAAAACGATGACAGTTTTACAATTACGTAATGTTTCAAAGTCGTATAATGACGGTTCTAAAACAATCGAAGCATTAAAGCCAACTAATTTCGAAGCGGAACGCGGCAAATTAATTGCGATTATCGGACCGTCTGGATCTGGTAAAAGTACATTTCTCACAATCGTCGGGGGGCTATTAAGTCCGACGTCAGGTGAAGTCATTATTAACGGACGTTCTTTATCTCGATTAAATGAAAAAAAGCGTTCAAAATTACGCCTCGAAGAAATCGGATTCATTTTGCAAGCTTCGAATACGGTACCTTTTTTAAAAGTGAAAGACCAATTTAAATTAATGGATCGCGTCAAACAAAAAAATATGAGAGCGAATCATTTAAAACAGTTAATGAGCGATCTCGGTATTTTGAAATTAAAAAATAAATACCCAACTGATTTATCAGGTGGTGAGCGACAACGGTTAGCGATTGCACGAGCGTTGTACACGAATCCTTCCGTTATTTTAGCTGACGAACCGACCGCTTCTCTCGATTCTGAACGCGCTTTCGAGGTGATGGAATTACTCCAGAAGGAAACGAAAAATAAAAACACGACGACGATTGTCGTCACACACGATACACGTTTACTCGATTACTTCGATCACGTCTACAATATGACAGACGGAGTATTAACTCAAGAGCGGTGAACTACCCACCACTTAGTTAACCTTACGGTCTACTTGAAGTGGGGGCTTCTCGCTTCCACGAACATAGCTTGCAAGCAAGTCTTATGTGTTCTCCACGAGCGTGAATTCGGGGCATTCCAACCCTACTGATACGCAATGTTTTTAGTACCTTGGATATTTTACGCATACGAGGGGCTTGGTTTTCGCTCTTATTTCCGTATGCAACTCCATATATCCAGTTGTCAAAGAACATTATGTCTATATTTTACCAAATTCTTTGGCTAAAGCCAACCGAAATTCATCTCCCACCTACTCATTGGTGCTATTCGCACCTTCACACTCCTTGAGGATGGGAGACTTCTTTCGGAAATCCGTTAAATGATAAAGAACTCCTCTTTCCATTTTGGATTGAGGAGTTCTTTATCATTTATTATTTAATTACTTTCACAACGTCTTCAAATGGTAAAAATTCACGTTTCGCTGCTTCTTCATCTTTCGCACCGAATGGAATTTGTGCGATTAAACGCCACTCTTTCGGAATGTCCCACTCCGCAGCTACTTTCTCGTCAATTAACGGATTGTAGTGCTGAATCGATGCACCGAGTCCTGCTTCTTCAAGCAATAACCACGTCGCATACTGCAAAATTCCTGTTCCTTCGTCCGACCAGTTAATGAATGAATCTGCATATAAAGGAGCGTTTTGACGCATTTGTTCTAATGTTGCGTCGTCTTCGAAAAAGAGAATCGTACCGTTTCCGTTACGGTAACCTGCTAAGCGCTCTTCTGTCGCTGAGAAGTCTTCTGCTGGTACAACTTTACGAAGTTCTTCCTCGACGATTGACCATAATTTTTCATTATCTTCATCCATTACGAGTACCATACGTCCACTTTGCATATTGAATGCTGATGGTGCATACACTGCTTTTTGAAGTAATTGTTCCATTTGTTCTTTCGTTACGTTTGGATCCTTTTTCACACGTCGAATTGAACGACGCTCTTGAATTGCTGCTGATACTGATTTCGTTGTCATGATGAAACCTCCGTTATATGTTTTGTTGTAGGGACGAAAGCGAATACTGTTTTCAAGTCGCTTGCGATAAATGTCGTTACGCTCATCGCGATTAAAGCGAATTCCAATTCACATCCGTCTAAAAAGCCGAGTGGTCCTTTCACTGTGAAAATAGCACCTAACATGATGAAGACGAATAAAGCAGAAATGATTTTCGTTAATACGCCGAATACGAGCAAGACACCGCCAACTAATTCAATTGTAGCAACGATGTATGCTAAAAAGCTAGGAATTGATATCGTTTCAAAAAAGGCTGCCGTTCCTCAAATTCCTCCCGCAAATTTTGCGCCACCGTGAATGGCAAAAATGAGTCCTAAACTAATACGAATGACGACGAGTGCTAATGTTTGCTTATTCATGACGCTTCACCTCGTTCTGTCACGACGCTAAATCGTTCATTTACATGTTGACGGTTTTCAATTTCGTCATATAGTGCGATGACGTAATCTCCCATACTTGTATAACTTTCGCCCGCTTCATTGACGAAAAATTCATCGCCACCTGTCACATAATGACCAGTGCGTTCCCCTGGTTCAAACAATGCACCCGGACTAACATATGTCCAATCGATTCCTTCACTCGCTTCAAAAATACGTAATGCACGCTCATGCCCTTTCGCCGTCGGTAAAAATACTTCTCGGAAATCGGGTGTGTCAGCTAACATCGTATCTCCGATCAGTAAACTACCCGCACCTCCGACGACGACGAGTCGCGTTTTTGTTCCTTGAAGGATCTCGATGAAATGAGTCGCAACGTCTGCGAATAATGACTCTTTCCCTGACTCCGCTCCAAATGCACTAATGACGGCGTCAAATGATTCCACATCTTTCTTCGTCAACTGTAATACATCCTTCTCCACTAATGACACCGGGGCCTCTAACTACTTATTTGCGTCACGTACAAACCCCGTTATATCGTATCCTCTTCTTACTCCCTCATCTACCGCTAAGCGTCCTACTCGACCTGTCGCTCCGACTACTGCGATTCTCATCTCAAACTCCTTCTTCTTGTAACCGCTTCAGTTACATGTTAGGTGTGAAAAATGATTGGCATTTCCGACTATTTTTAACGCATATCGTCGATAATGTCACTCACTGTTTTCCCAGCTAATACTTTCTCCATCGCTTCTTGCGCTTCTCCAAATGTAACATCAAGTGCTTTTTGGATATTACGCCCAACCGGACAAGCAACATTCGGCTTCTCATGCATCGAAAATAATTCATCTTGATGAATGACCGCATTATAAATTTCAAGCAATGTCGTTTCAGAAGGACATTTGACAAGTTCGACACCTGCTACTCCTTGTGAAGTGCGTACGATATTTTCTTTTTTTAATAAACCGATAATGCGACGAATAACGACGGGATTTGTGTTCACACTACCCGCGATCCATTCAGAAGACATTTGTTCATTCGGATTGGATGCGATAAGAGAAATGATATGAATCGCTACAGAAAAGCGTGTGTTGATCATTTCGTCCACCACCTATGTAACCATCATAGTTACATGTAAAAGAAATGTCAAACGAATATGCTCACTTTATTTGATCTCCGCGTTTTTTAGACAGTTCCAAAACTACTACAAACGTTGTGATTTCAACCTTTACATGAAAAAATGTACGATGAAAAATTTCATCGTACATTCGAATATTAGTATGCTCGACCGAACCAAACGGTATGTTGTGACGGTTTACCACAGTTAATACATACTTCTTTTTCTGCTGGTGGATTAAATGGAATGTTGCGTGATGTGAATTTCGTTTCTGTTTGAACGTTCGCTTCACAATCATCATCGCCACACCATCCTGCGAGTATCCAACCTGGGATTTCTCCCGCTTGTTGTTTCGCTTCGATATGTGCTTTTAAATCTTCCATCGTATCGACATTCAAATGTGAATGTTCCGCACGGAATTCGCGTGCTTTTTCGAGGAGACGTCCTTGCATCGTGTTGAGCTCTGCGACGATTGTGTCGACGATACCTTCTAATGGTACTTGACGCTTTTCATCTTCGTCACGCGCTTTTAACATCGCTGCATCCTTCTCTAAATCACGTGGTCCAAGCTCAATACGAACCGGCACACCTTTCAATTCCCACTCGTTAAACTTATATCCTGGTGATTGATCTGAATCGTCAAGACGCACACGTACTCCTTGTGCTTTTAAAGCCGCGAATACTTCGTCTAATTTTTCGACGATTGCCGGGTTTTTCTTCCATGGTCCAACTGGGATTAAAACGACTTGTGTCGGTGCGACACGTGGTGGTAAAACGAGCCCTTGCTCATCGCCGTGCACCATAATCATCGAACCGATCAAGCGCGTTGAAGTTCCCCATGATGTCGTGTGGACATATTCGTGTTTATTTTCTTTCGTTAAATATTTAATGTCGAACGCTTCAGCGAATTTCGTTCCAAGATAGTGAGACGTTCCGGCTTGTACCGCTTTTCCGTCTTTCATCATCGCTTCGATTGAATACGTATCAACCGCTCCAGCAAATCGCTCAGACGGTGTTTTTTGTCCATCATATACTGGAATTGCTAATAGTTCTTCGACGACCTCTTTATAAATTTCAAGCATTTTCATCGTTTCTTCACGTGCTTCTTCTTCATCTACGTGAGCCGTATGCCCTTCTTGCCAGAGGAATTCTGACGTACGGATGAATGGGAGTGTTTTCTTTTCCCAACGGAAGACGTTCGCCCATTGGTTAATGAGCACTGGAAGGTCACGATAGCTTTTAATCCAGTCTGAATAAAGGTGACCGATCATCGTTTCAGATGTCGGACGAAGTGCGAGACGCTCTTCTAATTTTTCTCCTGCAGCTTCTGTCACCCAAGGGAGTTCTGGTGAGAATCCTTCGATATGATCTTTTTCTTTTTGGAAGAAGTTTTCTGGAATTAACATTGGGAAGTACGCGTTACGGTGACCCGTTTCTTTAAAACGACGGTCCATTTCCGCTTGAATATGCTCCCAAATTTCATAGCCGTCTGGTTTAAATGCGATACAACCGCGCACTGGCGTGTAATCCATTAAATCCGCTTGTTGAATCGTGCGAATGTACCAACTTGTAAAATCGTTTTTCTGTTCTGACATGATTAAAAATCCTCCTCTTCATTAAAAAAAGCACAGTCCGCCCTTGAAGTTAAGGACGTCTATGCATTGTAGACGTGGTACCACCTTGATTTAGCTAATGATCTAGCCCTCAGGTTGCCTCATAACGTTGGCAAGACGTACAGTCTCCGTCGATAGGGTTCAGGATGAGGGATGTATAACGCTCTCAGCAATGCGCCACTCTCTGTTCATTTCAATCCTTACTTAGTCGCTTCAATGACTCTTATATCAACGTTACTATACCAAATTTTCATTCATTTCACAATGCTGTATCGTTTACACACTGACAATGTCTAATAGTTTCGCACGCACCGCTACACGCTGCTTCCCTGAAATGGTACACGTAATCATCGTCAACTCATCAATACCTTCACGATCATCTAAAACGTGTACATCTGTCGCTTCGATAACGTCGCGATCAGTAATTTGATAAATATACTTTGTAGAACCTACATGCAAATACACTTCTTCTCCAATAGGAACTTCTGCTAAATTACTAAAATGACGTCCATCACGATATCCACGATGACCTGCTATTGTAAAGTTCCCTTCTCCTGGTGTTTGGTTTTCTTTAATTTGTGTAAGAGCGACGTTTAAGTTATGTGTTGTCGTCGTATCCAGCACTTTATGACGAATGTTTAAATAAGGAATTTCTAATTCCATGACATTGCGAATTTCATCTTCCGTAAACGGTAAATTGTCAATTTCGCTTAAATCGATATCTTCTCCTTCATCTGCGGACATGATCAGTTCCATCGCTTCTTCTAACGCACGCACTTCTTTATTTTGCTCGTACTCCATATAAAAAGGATAAGCGATTAATCCAATCCCTACAAAAATAATGACAATACCCATCCATTTCTTCATCATTCAATCTCCTCTTTTAATATCCTCTTTCTCTTATATCGTACTAAAATTATTCGATTAGATAGCCTTTTCGTTTCATTGTATACAATACGGTTATTCAACGCATCTTTTAAACTCAAAAAAGCCTCCTTCATTAAAAATGAAAGAGGTCTTTTATCATTTAGATAATAATTCAGGTAAGAATAAGCTTAGCTGCGGGATAAATGTCACGAGTAAAAGGATAATAATTAAAGACATAAAGATAGGGAAGAAATATTTCAATGATTCTTCGAAACGAATCTTGGCGATATTCGAAGCGATGAAAATATTAATGCCCAATGGTGGCGTAATTAATCCTAATGACAAGTTAATGCTCACGATAATACCGAAATGAATCGGATCGATTCCTAAAGGTAACACGATCGGCAACAATAACGGAACAAATAATAACACTGCCGCGACTGTTTCCATAAACATTCCGACAAGCAATAAGAAAATATTAATTAAAATTAAAATGATAATTGGATTCGTTGTAAAATCAGCAATGACCATCGCAATATATTGTGGAATCTGTTTTAAAGCGAGGACTTTTCCGAAAAATGATGCCGCACTGACGAAAATCATGATCGTTCCAGAAACTTTTGCCGCTCTTAAAAAGACTTCCATCAATTCGCTAACTTTAAATTCTTTATAAACGAATACACTAATGATTAAACTATAGACAACTGCTACTACAGCCGCTTCTGTCGGCGTTACCCAACCATTGTAAATTCCACCAAGAATAATAACTGGTGCAAGCAATGCCCATTTCGCTTCATTTAATGACTTCCAGAAACTTTGCTTTACAAAGTTCTCAGAACCACCAAATCCTTCTTTTTTCGAAATGATATAGTTGATCGTCACTAAGGCAACCGCCATTAATACACCTGGAATTAATCCTGCAATGAACATATCACCGATGGAAACCCCAGCCATCACTCCATATAAAATGAAGATGATACTCGGTGGAATGATTGGACCGAGTGATCCCGAACTCGCTGCGATAGAAGCTGCATAGGCAGGCGTGTATCCATTTTTCAACATGTAAGGAATTGTGATCGCTCCGATACTCGCAACCGTTGCAGCTCCTGAACCAGAAATCGCCGCAAAAATGAAGCTTGCGATAATCGTAATTAAACCGAGACTTCCTGTAATCGAACCGACGAGGTTTTGAACGAATTCAATTAAACGTTTCGCAATCCCGCCCGTACTCATAATTTCTCCAGCTAAAATGAAGAAAGGAATCGCAAGTAAAGGGAAGGAATCACTCGCTCCAAACGTCGACTGAACGAAGAATGAAAGAGGAATCGAACCTTCCATAAGAACAACAACCATACCAGAAATGGCTAACCCGATTGCAATCGGGATATTAACGAATAAAGTAATGAGGAAAACGACTAAAATCGTAAGTAAAGTAAATGCCATCTATTTTTCCTCCCCTTCTATATAACCTTCTTCAGCTAAATCATTGGCCACTTCTAAGTAAGGGTCTTTGAACGCTTGAATAATTTGAACGAATAATCGTACCGACATGAGTGCATATCCAAGTGGAATTCCGAAATAGACAACGGACATCGGTAATTTTAATGCAGCCGATACAGAACTCGACATCGTCATCGCATACGTCACGCCTAAATACGAGACGAACAATGAAAAGACAAGCCAAATACATTTCCCAAAAATATTAACATACTTTCGAATTTCTAACGGAATTAAACGATTTAACGCTTCTACTCGAATGTGAGCACGCTCCGTTACCGCATAACTCATACTGATAAAAATAAACCAAATAAAGAGATAACGTGACAATTCTTCAGACCACGATAACGAGGCATTGAAAACATATCTGAAAACAAACCCAATAAACATAACAATTGTCATTGACAATAATAAGAAGAATGAAAGATAGGCCTCAATCGGTCGTTTCTTTTTATTCATACTCCTCCTCCTATCTGAATAAGGAACTTGCATACGAAAATTCATATGCAAGTTGCCGATCAATTATTTATTCAATTCTTCGATTGCTTTGTCGTACACATCTTTTCCAATTTCATTAATATGTTTATCAATGACAGGCGCGACCACTTTTTTAAATTCTTCTTTTTGGTCTTCTGTTAATTCTGTAACTGTCACACCTTCTGCCTTCATACCTTCAACCGCTTCTTTTTCTGCTTCGATTGATAATTCACGCGCATATTTTATATACTCCGCTGTCGCTTCTTCTAAAATGCTTTTTTGCTCATCTGTTAAACGCTCGTAAAGATCGCCATTAATCATCAATACGTGCGGGAGTAATACATGATTCGTCAATGTCAAATGTTTATTGATCTCAAAGAAACGGTCTCCATAAATTAATGGTGTCGTCGTTGAAACGCCATCAATCGCCCCTTGTTGTAATCCTGTGAATACTTCTGTGTATGAAAGTGGCGTCGGATTTGCACCCATTGCTGCTAATGAATCTAAATGTAAATCTGCTGCTGAACTTCTAATTTTCAAACCTTTTAAATCAGCTGGTGTCGAGACGTCTTTTTTACCGTTCAAAATAGAATAAAAGCCTAAGTCAATAAAGCCTAATACTTTTAAATTATTATTTTTGGCAACTTCTTCTTTCAATCCTTCACCGAATTCACCATCTAATAAATTGTAAAACGACTCCCGATTGTCAATTAACAAAGGCATATCGAATAATTTAAAACCGTTTACGCCTGTTGTATTCGCTGTTCCGTAAGCAGATGATGTTGAAATTTCAATTGAACCACTTTTTAAAGCTTCTACAATTCCATCATCTGATCCGACTAACGTACCGCCATTGTAAATTTCTACAGCGAATTGTCCTTTTCCTTTTTCTTCTAATACTTCTTTAAATTTCACATATCCTTGATTTAAGAAGTTACCCTCATCTACTTGGTTCGCCATGCGAATTTTAATAACTTCGCCTTCTGCTCCCTCTGCCCCTTCTTTATCTGAACATGCTGCTAACACTGTCATTAATACCGTAACGAGTAACAATACTTTAAATTTTT
The DNA here is from genome assembly GCF_042675605.1 of Savagea faecisuis. Classification (NCBI taxonomy): domain Bacteria; kingdom Bacillati; phylum Bacillota; class Bacilli; order Caryophanales; family Caryophanaceae; genus Savagea; species Savagea faecisuis. The sequence continues at coordinate 22,329 of NZ_JBHTJF010000001.1, read as the reverse complement.
GTAATGTGTTTTTCATTTTCTTTTCTCCTTTTAATGGTTCATGCGAGATTGTCCACCATCTACGGTTAAACAAGCGCCTACGATCCATGATGATTTTTCTGATGCTAAAAATGTGACGACATTTGCGATTTCCTCTGGTGTACCGAGACGATTGGCTGGAATTTCATTAAAAATGAAATTTTGAACCGAAGATTCATTTTCTTTCATTCGTTGATCCCATACACCATCACTGTGGAAGACGCTTCCTGGTGCAATACAGTTAACGCGTACACCATGTGGAATCAGTTCATTCGATAATGATTTTGAGAAGCTAATTAATGCCGCTTTTGCATTGTTATAAGTGACTAGTCCACCGCTTTCTCGTCCATACACTGAGGCGATGTTAATAATGGCACCACTTTCTTTTCGAACCATATGTGATGCAAATCGCTTACTAAAATCAACGGCTTGGAAATAATTAAATTCAAATGCTTCACGAAATTGCTCTAAATCGGTTTCTTGTGTTGTTGAACCGCTACTGCCGCCCACGTTATTGACGAGGACATCAATCGTTCCATAGTCGCTCATATATTGCTCGACAAGTTGCGCACGTTCCTCCGGATTCATGACGTCTAATGTGTAGACTTGTATTCCTTCGTGAGCTTGTTGGAATGCTTCTGCCGCTTCTTTACGCCGGCCTGTTACCGAGACATTCGCTCCTTCTTGCTGCAGCATGAGAGCGATTGCTTTCCCGATTCCACGCGTACCGCCTGTAATTAATACGTTGCTCCCTTTTAATTGTAAATCCATTTTTTCGCCTCTTCTCTCTCTTTATCTACCGGTGAACCCACCGTCAATTGGGATGATGGCACCTGTTACATAATCCGATAAATCCGATGCTAAAAACTTTAATAAGCCGCCGATTTCTTCAGGTTTTCCAAGACGTTGTTTCGGCACTCGATCCAAAATACTTGCCAGTCGTTTAGGATCGTTCTTAATATGATTGTTTAAACGTGTATCGAAATATCCTGGGGCAATCGCGTTCACACAAATTCCATCTTTCGCCCATTCATTCGACAATGATTTTGTCAATAAAGCAATGGCACCCTTACTTGCGGAGTATGCTGATGCATGAAAGCCCCCTTGGAAAGATAGAACCGAGGCGATATTAATAATTTTTCCAGAGCGTTGCGCGATCATATCGTTCGCAGCGCACTTTGATAATTCAAAAACCGCTTCTGTGTTCACTTTAAATATTTTTTCAAAATCGAGACGTGATAATTCAGTTGCTGCGCCCGCTTTATGAATGCCTGCATTGTTCACTAAAATATCAACAGAACCCCCTAAATGATAAAGGGCTTCTTCGTAATAGTGAGCGATATTTTCTGTGTTCGATAAGTCCGCTTGAAGGCCTGTCACAACATGTCCTGAAGCGTTCATCTCTGCCACGACGTCAGCAAGCTCCGGCGCAATGTCGAGTATACAAACTGTTACTCCTTCTTCGAGAAGCGCCTCCACAAGTGCTCGACCGATTCCGTGTGTCGCTCCTGTTACGATTGCTTTTTTACCCGTTAATTGAAAGCTCATCGCGTTCCACTCCTAAATGTATTCCAATACTTCAATGACATATCCGTCTGGATCGCGTAAATAAATGGCTTTCGACCCAGCATGTCTCCCTGACGTAATTTGGACGACATGTTCTGAAATAATATCTGTATTTCTTCGTTGAAGATGCTCATACATCGCATCTAAATTTTCAACGTGTAAACAAATATGACCTGTTCCGTAATGACTGTGCAAACTTGAACCGTCCTCAATTGTTTCACCGTGGTATTCAAGCAATTCCACAATTTGCCCATCCGGTGTTTGTAAAAAAGCGAGTTCGATTTTTTCTAATCCTTGGATATTGACTAAGTCGTAAATATATGGTTTATCATTCGTTTGTAACCGCACGAGCTCCAATCCGAGACTGTTCTCGTAAAAATCGATGGAGCGTTTTAAATCTTTCACCGTAATACCACTATGAACAAAGCCTTTTAATTTCCAATCCATCTCCATCTACCTTTCACAGTTCCAATTGAAATAATGTTTTATACCCTTCGCGTCGTCTCATCGTTTGGAATGCTTCTTCCCAATCATCGAGTGAAAAAATATTCGTAATGAGAGGTGCGACTTGAACTTTTTTCGTTTCAAGCAATTGTAAAGCAATCTCCCATGAGCGAGGCGTCGTTGCGAAACCGTTCGTATATGAAATTTCTTTCGTCAACAATAAGTCTGCATCGAATGGTATTTTCTTTCCGAATAATCCTAATTGAATATATAAGCCGGATTTTTTACAGTACGCGATGCAATCGTTCGCGGAGTATTCATTTCCTGCACATTCCACGACAACATCGAACTGTTCGATATATTGCTCTTTATCATCTGTATAGAAAGTGTGATGCGCGCCGAATGTACTCGCTTCTTTTAAACGCTGTTCGTCCATTTTCGTTCCAACAATCGTCACGTTCGCTCCTTGTGAACGGGCAACGAGTGCCGCTAACATGCCTAATGTGCCAGGCCCTGAAATTAATACATCATCCCCAGCACGAACAGCTCCTCTTTCCACTAAACATCGCACAGCACATGCAAGTGGCTCGGTCAGCGCTGCTTCTTGCAAAGAAAGATGATCTGGAATTTTGTATACCGCATGTTCAGGAACGATGATGTACTCAGCAAATGCTCCGTCCACAAAGGAACCAATTGACTGGCGCTCCTCACACAGCATCGGAGTTTGTTGTTGGCAGTACCCACATACGCCACACGTATGAACAGCCGTTAAAGAGACGACTCGTTCTCCGATCTCTACATCTTGAACAGAAGCTCCAATTTGTTCGACTGTCCCTGCGTATTCATGTCCTAACGTCACCGGTGTACGATGGCGGTATTCATTATCGATAATATGCAAATCCGTTCCACAAATTCCGGCATAATGCACTTTAATTAATACTTCGTTTGCCGCTACGTCACGCAACGGTTGTGTGACGAGCGTGAATTGTTTGTCATTTAATTTTCTAAGCGCTTTCAAATGAACTCACTTCTTTCTTATAAAGGCTTTGTCTCCATTGAAATATACTTTTCTTCTAAGTAATCTTGGATTCCTTGACGACCACCTTCACGGCCGAAACCACTTTCTTTTATTCCACCGAACGGTGCTTGTGCAGCGCTTGGCATCGGGTCATTTAAACCAATAATTCCAAATTGGAGTTTCTCTGTCACATATGTCGCTTTATCGATATTGCTCGTGTAGACGTAAGCAGCTAATCCGTAATTTGTCGAATTCGCAATCGCAATGACATCATCCAAATGGGTAAATCCTGAAATAGGTGCGAGCGGACCGAATGTTTCCTCTTGCATCACGAGCATGTCTTCCGTCACATCGGATAAAACAGTCGGTTCAAAGAAGAATCCTGTCGATACGTCGAGATTGCCTCCAACTTCTACTTTTGCACCTTTTTCCACTGCGTCTTGCACTTGACTATGCACTTTTTCGACACTTTCTCTTGAAACGAGCGGACCGATATCGACTTCCTCTGAAAGACTATGTCCCATTTTCAATTGCTTTGTTTTTTCGACGAGACGTGCTGTAAATGCTTCTTTCACGCTTTCTTGCACGTAAATACGATTGGTGCATACGCATGTTTGACCTGAGTTTCTAAACTTGCTCAACAATGCGCCTTCTGCTGCGCGATCTAAATCCGCGTCTTCCAAAACGATGAACGGTGCATGACCACCGAGTTCGAGTGATAATTTTTTTAATGTTTTCGCTGACTGCACGACGAGTTCTTTTCCGATTTCTGTCGATCCAGTGAAAGATACTTTACGCACGATTGGACTATCGAAAATCGCTTTTGAAATTTCGCTCGTGGATCCTGCGATAACGTTCACAACGCCATTTGGAATGCCTACTGTTTCAACCATTTTCGCAAAAGCGAGCGCTGTTAATACGCCTTGTTTCGCTGGCTTTACGATACATGTACACCCTGCTGCTAAAGCGGGACCAACTTTACGTGTCAACATGCCAATCGGGAAGTTCCACGGTGTGATTGCAGCAACGACACCAATTGGTTGCTTAATGACCATCAATCTTTTAGATGCAGATGAAGCAGGGATCGTTTCACCGTAAATACGCTTCGCCTCCTCTGCATACCAGCGGAGATAGCTCGCAGCGTAATGAACTTCACCTACAGCTTCTATATACGCTTTGCCCATTTCTGAACTGATAATTTTTGCCATATTTTCTTTTTCATCTAACAGCAATTGTTCGAGGCGAATTAAGTAGTCTGCACGCTCATATGCTGTTAAAGCAGACCAACCTTCCAATGCGCGATCTGCTGCTTCAATCGCTAAATCAGCTTCCTTCTTTCCAGCGCTTGGAATACTTGCAAGCACTTCTTGAGTTGAAGGGTTAATAATGTCAAACGTACGACCATCGATATGATCGATCCATTGACCGTCGATAAATAATGCTTGTTCTTTCATTTTGTCGTCTCCATTCTTCGTTTAGCGAGCGAGCACGCCGCCATCTACTGGGATGATTGTTCCTGTCACATAATCCGATAAGTCTGATGCTAAAAAGCACACGACTTTTGCGACATCTTCTGGCGTTCCCCAACGCTCTGCTGGAATGCGTTCAGATACTTCTACGGAACGTTTTGCGTCCGCTTTTAAATCGGTATTCATATCTGTTTCAATATAGCCAGGCGCTACTGCATTCACTTGAATATTATGTTTAGCATATTCATTGGAGAATGATTTTGTAAGTTGCGCGATAGCCCCTTTACTAGAAGAGTAGGCAACCGCATGGAAGCCTCCTAAAAATGAAAGCAAAGAGCCGAAATTGATAATCTTACCGCCACCATGTTTCGTCATGAGTGCCACCGCATGTTTCGACATTTGAAAAACCGACATGACATTGATGGACATCGTTTTTTCAAAGTCGAAAGTGCTCGTTTCTGAAATCGGTTGTCTCTTAATAATGCCTGCACTATTCACTAAGACATCCACTTTTTCGTAACGCGCTTTCACATCTTCCCATAAGTGATCGATGTGATCTTCATTCGATAAATCGCAAATGACTGCTTCTACGCGAACATTGTCGTTTTTTAATTGTTCCGCCACTTGAAACACAGCTTCTGAACGGTCGACTAAAATGAGTTGAGCTCCTAATTGCCCCAGTTGATGGGCAATGGCTTTTCCAATTCCGTTCGCAGCTCCCGTAACGAGAGCCGTCTTATTATTAAAATTCATTCCATTTCCTCCTAGCTATGAATTCCTTGATTCAAATATTTATTCGCCACTTCATCGATCACTTCTGTAATGGATGGGTGAGCGACTGTAATATCCGCTAGTTCCTCAATCGTTCCTTCTAATTGCATGACAGCCGTTGGATAACCGATAATTTCAGTGACGTCAGGGCCGAACATAGTCACGCCTAAAACTTCACCGTATTGCGTATCGACAAAAATTTTGACGAAGCCATCCGTTTGATCTTTCGTCATCGCTTTTCCATTACCTGCGAATGAATACGTTTCTCCCCGATAGGCGATATGTTCTTCTTTCAATTGTTCTTCGGTATAGCCGACACTCGCCACTTGATCAAGCGTGTAGACGCAACGAGGAATTTTTTTGTAATCGAGATTATTTTCTTTTCCTAACCACGTATCAACGAGTGCGAGACCTTCTGCGCTAGCTACATGAGCAAGCGGCATACGACCGACGACATCGCCAATTGCAAAAATAGATGGAATCGCTGTTGCAAATTGGTCGTTCACTTGTAGTTTGCCGCCTTCCACTGGAAGTGCTAAGTTTTGTACGACTTCGAGATTCGCTTTTCTACCCGTCGCTACAAGAAGACGAGCACTTTCAATCACTGCATCATTTGCTAAATGAACCCGAAACATTTCATCCACATGCTCACATCGTTCCACAGAATGTCCGATATGGAATTGAATGCCTCGTTTTGCTAACTTTCTCTGTAAAGCTTTTGAAATTTCTTGATCTTCTAACATTAAAATACGGGGAGCTACTTCAATAATCGTCACTTTTGTCCCGAGTGCGGAAAAAATTTCCGCCATTTCTACACCGATAACCCCGCCACCGATAATCGTTAAAGATGCCGGCACTTCATTCGATTCAAATATCGTATCTGTCGTATCGTAAGCGATGTCCATCAATCCTGGAATTGGCGGTACAGAAGGTGTACTTCCTGTCGCAATAACGATACGTTTCGATTGTACAGTTTCTGATTTTTCACTCTTTTTGACGATGATTTCATGTTCTCCTACTACTTGCGCTTCTCCACGAATGAGATCGATTTTCCCTTTGGATAACAACATTTGAACGCCGTTTCTCAAATTTTGAATGATCGATGCGCGACGTTTTTGCATCTTGCCATATTCTAATTTTTCAACTTCACAAAAGATGCCCCAGTCTTTCACACTCTCGATTTTGCGGATGATGGATGCGTGTTCTAGCATCGCTTTTGATGGAATACATCCTGTATTTAAACAAGTGCCTCCTAATTCTCCCTTTTCGATAAGCGCTGTTTTAAAACCTTTTTGTGCGGCGCGAATGGCTGTAACATAGCCACCCGGACCACCTCCGATTACGACGACATCATACATAGTCATTCCTCCGTTTCTAAACCAATAAAGATAATGGCTCTTCCAATAAGTTTTTCACTTCAGAAATAAATGCGGCGGCTGGTGCGCCATCGATGAGTCGATGATCGAATGAAAGGCTGAGCGTCATCATATCGCGAATAGCAATTTCATCGCCTACGACTTTCGGTTTCTTTTCGATTGTACCGACGCCTAAAATCGCTGCATTCGGCTGATTAATAATTGGTGTGAACCCTTGAATCGCATATTTTCCTAAATTGCTCACCGTAAATGTACTTCCTTGCATATGCGCCGCTGTTAATTTATTTTCTTTCGACTTTTGAATTAATTCGCGCGCTTCGCTCATCACTTCTTGAATCGATAATTCATTCGCGTGCTGAATGACAGGGACGACGAGACTATTTTCTGTATCTACTGCAAAGCCGACATGAATATCAGCATGTTGCACGATATGGTCATCAATTAATGACACATTGATATTCGGATGTTTTTCTAAAGCTAATGCACAAGCTTTAATGATGAGATCATTGTAAGATACACGGATTTGAATGCGTTTTTCGATAACAGGTAAAAGTTCCGTTCTTAATTTCACGCAGTTTGTCATATCTACTTCACTATGCAATGTGACGTGTGGCGCAGTATAGAATGACTTTGAAAGATTATCAGCGACAACTTTACGAATGCCTTTAAATGGCGTTTTCACTTCTTCTCGAGCGGTTGATGTCGAACCGAGTACGTCGCGCTTTGTAATTTTTCCATTATGGCCTGAGCCTGTCACTTGTGTGACATCGACTCCGTTTTGCGCGACAATATTTTGCGCCAATGGTGTCATCTTCGGTGTAATGCTCGCCTGTTGGGCTACATCTTCTAAATGAACGCGACCTCGCGGACCAGAACCTTTCACATTCGCTAAGTCAATCCCTTGACGAGCTGCTTCTTTACGCGCAGCTGGTGTTGCCAATACGACCTCGCTTGATTCATTTGAAACAACCGATTGCTCTTGCTTCGCTTCTTCTACTTTTGGAGTCGAAGCTTGTGTAGGAGTGGTCACTTCTACTTGATCGATGCTTTCCCCTTCTTCTCCGAGATACCCAATCGGTTCATTCACGCCGATTGCCGTTCCTTCAGGATAGAGCTGTTTCAATAAGTAGCCTGACGTTTCTGCTTCAAGCTCTAAAATAATTTTATCTGTCTGGATTTCAGCAATCGGGTCGCCTTCTTCAACGAAGCCACCTTCTTCAATCATCCAACTGACGATTGTACCTTCTTCCATCGTTGCGCCTAATTTTGGCATAAAAATCGTTTCAGCCATCTCTTTTCCCCTCCCTTACACTTCTTTATTAATAATGCGTTGTGCTTCTCGTAAAATGTCTTCTACTTGAGGTACAGCATATTTCTCTAAATTCGGGTTATAAGGGATCGGTGTTTCTTTTCCGCCGAGACGACGAATCGGTGCATCTAAATAGTCAAATGCTTCACTTTCAGCAATCGTACTAATAATTTCTGTACCGAAACCTCCTCGTTGAACAGCCTCATACACGACTAATAATTTTCTCGTCTTCTTCACAGACTCTAAAATTGTCTTCGTATCTAAAGGGACCAATGTTCGCGGATCGATGACTTCTACGGAAATGCCTTGTTCTTTCAATGTTTCTGCTGCTTCTAATGAACGTTGTACCATAATACCTGTTGCAACAATTGTTAAATCATTTCCTTCTTTAGCAACATTTGCTACCCCAAATGGAATCGAATATTCTTCTTCAGGAACTTCACCTTTTACATTGTAAAGCAATTTGTGTTCATAGAACAGGACAGGATTGTCATTATCGATTGCTGTTTTCATTAGCCCCTTTGCATCGTAAGCATTAGACGGTTGCACGATAAATAGTCCTGGAACATGTGCCATCCATGCTTCTAAGCTTTGGGAGTGTTGCGCCGCAAACCCTGCGCCTGATCCACCTGGTAAGCGTACAACAACTGGCACTTTCGCTTTGCCACCAAACATGTAACGTGTTTTCGCTGCTTGGTTTACGATATTGTCAAGAGCAATCATAATGAAGTCCGAAAACTGAATTTCTAAAATCGGACGCATACCTGTCATAGCCGCTCCTACCGCCGCTCCACTAATCGCAGCTTCTGAAATTGGCGTATTGCGCACGCGTTCTGGACCGAATTCTTCCACCATGCCATTCGTTAACCCGAATGCACCGCCGTAAATCCCGATGTCCTCTCCCATAATAAATACATCTTCGTTTCCTCTCATCGCTTGAGACATCGATTCTCGAATTGCCTCTGAATACGTAATTTCTCTCATTATTCTTTTCCTCCTACGCGTAAATATCTGTCATTAAATCTGATAATTCTGGTTCCTTGCTCTCTTCAGCAAATTGTACAGATTTTTTAATTTCATCTTTTACCGATTGTTCGATTTCCGCATATTCTTCATCTGTTAGAAGTCCTTCTTCCATCAATAACTCTTTAAAGAATACGATAGGGTCACGTTGTTTTTGCCATTCTTTTTCTTCTTCACGTGAACGATATTTTCGAGCGTCACTTTTAGAGTGCCCTTTCCAACGATATGTTTCGGCTTCGATTAATGTTGGTCCTTCACCATTACGCGCACGCTCAATCGCTTCTTGTGTCGTCGATAATACTTCTAAAATATTGTTGCCATCGATCGTTACGCCTGGAATACCGTAAGCTTTCGCACGATCTGAAATGTGCTCAACATTCGTCATATCTTTAATAGATGCAGACATACCGTACAAATTATTTTCACAGAAGAAGATGACAGGAAGATCCCATACAGACGCTAGGTTTAACGCTTCATGGAAAGCCCCTTCATTCGTCGCCCCATCTCCGAAGAAACAAACGACGACTTCTTTTTTATCTTTCATTTTAGAAGTAAGCGCTGCTCCGACGCCCAATGGTAAACCAGCAGCGACAATTCCGTTCGCTCCTAAGTTTCCAACGTTTAAGTCGGCAATATGCATCGATCCGCCTTTTCCTTTACAGTATCCTGTTTCTTTCGCTAACAATTCCGCTAACATGCGGTCTGACTGCATCCCTTTTGCTAAGCTGTGACCGTGTCCACGGTGCGTACTCGTAATTTTATCGTCAAGCGTTAATGGGAAACATGCCCCAACCGCTGTAGCTTCTTGTCCAATGCATAAATGCATCGTGCCGTGAATTTTTCCACGTAAGAAAAGTTTTTCAACCTCTTCTTCAAATTTTCGAATTAAAATCATGTCATATAACATTTTATGAACGTCTGATTTTGATAATTGTAATTGCTCGATAGTTTTCACTAACAATTCCTCCTTTTTACACTCGCCTTATAAATATATGCAATATTCATGCCAATCAAAATTGTAAGTGCTTTCAACGTTTTCATGCATTATTTCCTATTGAAGTGATGATTTTTTGCCTGTATGATGAATAAAATCATCATTAAGGAGGCTTTTTTGCGTGAATCATCAATTAAATTCGAGTTTAGGAATTATCATCTTGGATGAACATGGGCATTTTAAGCATACAAACGAAGTCGCCCAGCACTTTTTATACTATTTCGAGACGTTCAAATCTCACTTCCAAGAAAATATCCAACATTATTGTTTATTAGAATGTTTATGTGAAATTACGAATTTATCAATCAATAATGGCATCATATTCATTCAACCGTTATCGAATGTCGTCTTACTGGAAAGAGAAAATAAAAAATCCGCAGAAGTTTATAATGAATTGTATGAGGTCATCAACTCCTCTTTTGATGGAATCGTTATTTCTGATAATAAAGGATTAATTTTGCATCAAAATCCTGCATATGGGGATATTACTGGCCTGCATCCTTCTGAATGTATCGGGAGGAATTTAACAGAATTGGAAGAGCTCGGCGTCATCGACCATTCGGCTACGCTACAAGCCCTTTATAAAAATGATTCGGTCACGATTAATCAATCGATCAATACAGGTAAAAATGTACTCGTATCAGCCGTACCGATTCGCGACAAAACGGGAGATATAAAAAAAGTCGTCAACAATGTGCGCGATTTGACTCAATTAAATCAATTAGAAACAGAAATTCAAACTTTAGAAGAAACGAATCAAAAAATTACAGAAGAATTAAAATCGTTAAAAGAACAATTAAATCCTAAGCTTTCACTCATTTCTTCCTCCGCTAAAATGAAAGAAGTCATTGAACGAGCGCTAAAAATCGCGCAAATTGATTCAGGGGTCATCATCCAAGGGGAATCAGGGGTAGGGAAAGAAAAAATCGTCAATCTCATTCATATGCATAGCTTACGTAAAAAGAAACCACTCATTAAAATAAATTGTGGCGCCATTCCAGAAAATTTACTAGAATCCGAATTATTCGGTTACGTATCAGGCTCATTCACAGGCGCTTCCAAACAAGGGAAAATTGGACTAATCGAAGCAGCCAATGACGGAATTTTATTTTTGGATGAAATCGGAGAGATGCCACTTGACTTACAAGTGAAAATTTTACGCGTGTTAGAAGAACGCGAAATTACTCCTGTCGGTGGAACGACGCCCCGAACGGTTAACGTGCGCATTATCGCAGCGACGAATCGTGATTTAAACGCGATGGTTCAAGCAGGAGAATTTCGGAAAGATTTATTTTATCGCTTAAACATCATCCCTATTATTATCCCGCCGCTACGCGAACGAAAAGAAGATGTCATTCCACTCACTTATCATTTTTTAAAAGAATTAAACGAACAATACGGATTGAATAAACAAATTAGTAGCGAAGTTCTCGAACGCTTACGTCGTTATGACTGGCCTGGAAATGTCCGAGAGCTTCAAAATATGGTCGAACGCATCGTTTTAATGAGTGAAGACAATGTCCTCAAATCTGCACATATCGATAAAGAATTTTCGAACGATCGAGTGAACGACCGTGTGGAAACGATGATTCCAGAAGCGAATGTACCTCTGAAACAATATTTAGCTTCAATTGAAATTCACTTTTTAAAAGAGCGCATTAAAGAACATCCTAGCTTACGCAGTGCAGCTCGTTCACTCGATATTGATCAATCGACACTCGTCCGCAAAATGAAACGCTACAATTTACGCGTAGAAGACATTAAATAAACTAAAAAAGAGTGATGCAAAAATGCATCACTCTTTTTTTAAGATTTCGACGATTTCATATAATAAGCTTTTAACATTTCCCCTTTTTCCTCCAAAGTCACTTCGCCGTCGATATAACGCTGTAATAAATGAAGGTAAAATTCCGAATGGGAACTATTAGACAGCCCTAAAGAATTCCGAGCACTCGCTAACTCAACACTCGCTTTACGTTCTTCTCTCGTTTGCAAATTCATACATACCCTCCTCATCCTTTAATATTCATATGCCTGTTTCGTCCATAATAACTTTATTCAATAGGGAATATATGTATATTTTAACATTCTATCTAATCGATGGCGAGTGTTGTGCGAGGAAAACGAAGACATTGCTTTAAATCATATGTCAGTTGAAAGCATGATCCATCCTATGCGATAATTCATCTATGAGAACAAACGTTTCAAGAAAGGAGTGTGCGTATGAATACGATCATATTCGCAGAAAAACCATCCCAAGCTAAAGCTTATGCGGATGCATTTACTGTGGCCAGTAAACATAAAACCCATATTATTCTCGCTGCTTGCCCTACCTTTCCAAATGGAGCTACTATTACATGGGGGATTGGACATTTAGTGGAATTAAAAGACCCTAAAGCTTATGACACCAAATGGACGCGTTGGAACCTAGCCAGTCTACCGATTTTCCCAGAAACTTTTGAATTTCAAGTCGCTAAAGGAAAGTTCCAACAATTTAAAGCTGTCCAGCAACTTTTTCGGCAAGCAGATTTGATTATTAATGCCTGTGATATTGACCGAGAAGGGTCGAATATTTTTTATTCGATTTTCCGTTTAACTGGAGCGCGGCCGAAACAAATTTTACGCTTGTGGATCAACTCGTTAGAAGTCGATGAAATTCGTCGAGGCTTCACTCAACTGCAGACGAATGAACGCGATTTAAAATTGTATGATGAAGCGCGCACGCGTCAAGTGAGCGACTGGCTCGTCGGGATGAACGCTTCCCGTATTTATACGTTACTTCTGCAACAGCGTGGCTATGAAGATGTGTTCCCGGTCGGCCGCGTGCAGTCGCCGACTGTCTTTCTCGTTTACGAACGGATAAAAGAAATCGAACAGTTCAAAGTAGAACCTTTCTTCGAAGCCGTCGCTACGTTTCAAAGTGCAAAAGGAACATATGAAGGCAAAGTCGACGGACGCTTTAAAACGCGCCAAGAAGTAGAACGACTATTGCATCAACATGAGATTCAGCCAAATGATGAAGGAACGATTACTGAACATACGGAGCGCGAAAAACGTCAACTCCCTCCTCTCCTTCATTCGCTCTCTACTTTACAAGCGACCGCCAACCGAAAATGGAAAATGAGTCCAGCAGTCACTTTAAAAACGGCCCAAACGCTTTATGAAAAAAAGTATATTTCCTATCCACGCACGGATAGCCGTCACATTACGACGAATGAGTGGCAATACATTCAACAAAATAAAGAGCGCTATGAAACCCTCCTTCGGCAACCGTTCGAAGCAGCTACGATGAAGCCATCGAAGCGCTATGTCGACAATGCGAAAGTGCAAGAACATTACGCGATCGTCCCGACGAAAACCGTACCTACTCGAACGACGATAGAAAAAATGAAACGAGAAGAACGATTACTTTATGAAGAAATTTTAAGAACGACATTATGTATGTTCCATCGCCCGTTCGTCTATTTAGAAACGAGCGTCACGACCGCTGTGAAACGTCTTCCTTTCCTGTCAAAAGGAAAGCGTACACTCGACGTCGGATGGAAAGAGCTCTTCCCACAATCGAACAATAAAGAAGACGAGGCAAATATGCTTCCGCCTTTACAAAAAGGAGAAACAGTCCGCGCGACAATCCAGATTCACGAAGGGAAAACGACACCGCCAAAACCTTATACAGAAGGTCAGTTGATCACTTTAATGAAAACATGTGGGAAACATATCGAAGACGAAGCGGAAGTTGAAATTTTAAAAGAGATTGAAGGCATCGGTACAGAAGCGACACGCAGTTCGATTATCGAAACTTTAAAAACTCATCAATACATTGACGTTCAAAAAAACATCGTCCAATTAACCGATAAAGGAAGAATTTTTTGCGAAGCGATTCAAGGGACCTTACTAGCGAGTCCTTCCATGACCGCAAAATGGGAAACGTATTTGAAAAAAATTGGTGCTGGAACAGGTTCAAGTGATAAATTTTTAACGAGCATGGAGAAATTTTTACACCACTTACTCGCCACGACACCTGATGAACTTCAACGACGGCCTTTCACAGTCGCGCCTTTCATAGGAAAGAAAAAAGCGACGAAATGGGACCGAATTCCGATCGCCACATGTCCGAGATGTCAGAAAGGGAAAATCGTACAACGTCAATCGTTTTACGGATGTACGCATTACCGCCAAGGATGTAAGCAAACATTTCCCGGGACATTTTTAAAAAAGAAATTGACGAAAACGAATATTAAACATTTATGCGAAAAAGGAGAAACGAATTTAATTAAAGGATTCACATCGAATGACGGCAAAACCTTCAACGCAAAACTCCAATTTCAACACGGTGAAATTTCACTCTTGTTTGAACCGTAACGCAAAACAGTTCCATTTTAGCACATAACCAAAATGGAACTGTTTTATTTTTTCGTGCGATACATACTTTGAATCGCGACGCGAATTAACATAATGCCAAATAACGAAATTGTGTACGGAAAAAGATTTTCACTCGGGTAAACGGATTAGACGAACGTTCTCGTCGTACCGTGCGACCTGAATCCGACATCATTTCCAAAATGAGTGAAAAACCCATCGAGACGATAATTAATGTAATGAAGTATAAAATAGAACCGACCATATAAATTGGTGCGATGACTGACTTCGTTTGGAAACCGAGCATAATCGCAATGAGCGCTGTCATTAAGCCGACGACGAGCCACGTATCTCGCTCGTTAATATCGCGGATGTCGACATTTTTCGCTGTCTCTCCGGCGATATACAATTCATCGCCTTCTTTAGACATGTCTCTTAACATTTCGACCGTATCCATCGCTTCATGACCGTGTGGATTACCGTCGAATGTAATCGCTAATTTCGCCACATTGAAATGATCTTCCACTAACGGATGACCCGTCGGACGAACGGATTGTACACCGTCTAATTCATTCAATTGTTCCATTTTTTCTTTCAATGTATCTTCTGTCCAGTCTTCATCACGAATCATGAGCAATGTTCCTGGAGCGAGACTTCCTTTCGAAAACACTTCGCCTAATCGCTCATATCCGACGCGAGAAGACAAATCTTCTGGGAATGATTCGATTAAATCAAATGATGTTTTCATATTCGTCATATTCCAAGCGCCGACGCCTATACGAGAATGACTGGAATTAAAAATGTTAAAGGTTTTGCGGTGACGACATCCGCTACTTTACGCCAAATTGTACGTTTCTCTTTCACCATCTCTCCGTATTTTGGAATGAATGGCCAAAAAGCAACGCGACCGAAAATCGCAAACAATGCTGGAAGTAAAGTGAGTCCCGCAATTAACATGACGGCCGCTGCAATCGCAAAGACAGGAGCGAAGTTGCGATACGGCTCATAAAGAGAGAAGAACAATGTTGCCATTCCGAGCACGATCGTACTTCCACTGAAGAAAATAGGCTCTCTCACATGTTTCATCGCTTCACGCATCGCATCGTTCACCGATTCATGACGGCGTAACTCTTCACGGAAACGTGAGAAAATTAAAAGTGAATAGTCGGTAATGTAAATTCTTTAGATCCAGGAGCGACGACACTTAAAATCATCGTCGCTACGAGCCAAATTGCTACTAACGAAAACCATCTTTTTTATTCATACGAATTTCTCATCCTTTTCGATAAAGAAAGTAACGACGATGAATAAAGCAAAACTAATTAATAAAATCGAGCCACCTACGATATAGAAAATTAACGAAATCGTCGGATTGATTTGGAAGGGCTCCATAAATTGTAACCACATGCCTGCTGTTAATCCGATTGAACCGATAATCCCTGTCCAGCCGTGAGCTGAAATTAATTTAGATGCACGCACTTTAAAGATGCGGTAAAATGCTCCCCACGCGAAAACAGATAACCACCCTACTAATAAAATGTGGGCGTGAATTGGTCGGAATCCGTAAGAACCAGATCCAGCCATATGTGAACCGAGCACTGCGCCGATTAAACCAAAAATTGCTGAAATACGAATTAAACGTATACTCCATGTTTGTTGTAACATATCGATTTCCTCTCCTCCTACTTCACAATGTATTCACAGTTTAAAATTTCTACATGAACGGAGAGTGAACGGAACTTAAACATAATATTATTTCAATATTTCTTTAGGTAAACAGACGGTAATGCGTGTTCCTTTTTCAAACTCGCTTTTCATATCAATCGTTCCCCCGTGCAGTTCGACCACTTGCTGGACGATCGCCAAACCGAGCCCCGTCCCTTCAATCTCTTTCGTTCTGGAAGAATCTGCTCGGTAAAAACGCTCAAACAATTGAGGCAAATGCTCCTCTGAGATGCCAATCCCAGTGTCTTCAATACAAAATACGACATCTTCAGACAATTCTTTTAACGTAATGCGAATACTTCCTTGTTCTGTATACTTCACAGCGTTGGAAATGAGATTATCCCACACTTTTTCTAGAAACGCTGGATCGCCTTGATAAGTAATCGGCTCTACTTCGAGCTCTAATGATAGCTCTTTATTAACAATTTGCCACTGATAATTACGCACGACATCTCGAATTTGTTCATCTAACGCGTACGTTTTCTTTTGCAATGGCGTCTTTAATTGGTCGAGTGACGTTAACAACAACAATTGCTTCGTCAATGTCGACAAACGTTCTGTTTCAGATTCAATAATCGATGCATATTGTTGGCGCATCTTCTCATCGACTTCTCCTTTATTCAATAAAGAAGCATAGCCACGAATGTTTAATAAAGGAGATTGAAAATCGTGAGACACATCGCTAATAAATTGTTTACGCATTTGATCATTTTGCTTTAAGCTTTCCACCATTTGACTAAAGCTTTGAGCGAGCTGTCCAATTTCATCTTGGCGCGCAATATCGAGTGACTCGACAAATTTTTCATCGCCAATTTGCTTCGTCGCCTTTGTTAACTCTGTAATCGGATCGATTAATTTCTTCGCGAAAAATAACATCGCTAAAAAGCTAATGATCGCAATGACGATGACCATTCCACCTAATAATAAATGAACTTCCGTAAACAATAATTTAATATCGGGACGTAAAAATAAAGCATACCGCTCACCTTGATATAATACGGGACTTCCGACCGTATTCGATGACTCATCTGCGAAAAAGCCTGTCATAAACGTTTCCGTCGGGAAGTTTTGCATACCGTTGTACACTTGTCCTTCTAACACTTGGTCAATCGCATCTTGCGCTAAATTGTGCTCGCGAAAAGGCGCGCCGAAAAATTCGATTTCTTCAGTTGGTGAAACGAGTACGAGCTTATACCCGACCGCTGCTTCCGTGCGTAAAAAGAACTCCAAGTTAGGCGGCTGTTCCGATTCAATATATGTCGCGATTTGTTGGACAATCGATATATTTTTCGCTGAATTTTCTTCCTTCATATTTTGATGATAATACGTATTGACGATTAAAAAGGCGATGACTGTACTCATCACCATAATGATCGCAGTCATCGCTAAAAATTTTCCGTACAATGATTTCATTCGCCCACAACCTCAAATTTGTATCCGACGCCACGCATCGTCACAATTTTCACTTCATCTTCAAATGGAGCTAACTTATCACGCAAACGTTTAATATGTACGTTTAACGTCTGTTCATCTCCTTCGTAATCATATCCCCACACGCGCTCGATTAAAAAATCACGCGCATATACGTGACCTGGTCGAGAAGCGAGTAAAGAAAGTAAATCGAATTCTTTCAATGGGAGTAAAAAAGTTTTGTTTTGAATATGTACTTCATAGCGCTGACGATCAATTTTTAATGGACCTGCGACAATTTGATCGTCCGTCGCCTTGTCATAACGACGTAAAATGGCACGAACACGGAACAATAATTCTTGAGGTTCAAATGGTTTAACGACATAGTCATCGCTCCCTGCTGTAAATCCGCGTTCTTTATCTTCTAATTCTCCTTTTGCTGTCAACATGAGCACAGGAATGTCATCATATGCACGCAATTCTTTCGTCAATGTGTAACCATCCATCTTCGGCATCATCACATCAACGATGGCGAGGTCTGGAATTTCATTTTCTACTAATATAAGGGCTTCTTCCCCATCATATGCTTTCATCACTTTGTAACCCGCTTCTTGTAAATGAATCGAGACTAACTCTACAATGTGACGATCATCATCTACTACTAATATTTTCATCTCATTCACTCCTTCTTTCTACCATACGTTATGAATTTTACATCACATACTTTTATTTCGCACACGATACGATAGAGGATGATTTATTACAAAAAAAAGCTATCACAACCGTTATCTGATTGTGATAGCTTTTAAAAACGACGATTTAAACGAATGTTGCGTTCTTTCGCCTCTTTAAACATGTAAAAATATTTACTTTCTGCTATTTTGCGTTTAGCGATCACTTGTTCATCGTAATCGCGTACAAGCTCTTCAAGTTCGCGGGCTTGTTCCCACTCTTCTTTTAATTCTTGTAATAACTGCATGAAGCGGTCATCAAACTCTTGACGTACAGAAGAACGCTTTCGAAATAAACGAAACATTACAGTTCCCTCCGTCCTTCAATCGCTTTAGAGAGCGTCACTTCATCCGCATACTCTAAGTCGCCTCCGACTGGTAAGCCGTGCGCAATTCGTGTCGTTTTAATGCCAGATGGTTTCACGAGACGCGAAATATACATCGCGGTCGCTTCCCCTTCTACTGTCGGGTTCGTCGCTAAAATGAGTTCTTGTACGCGCTCATCTTGAAGGCGCGTCAATAAACTAGGCACGTTAATATCTTCAGGTCCTACTCCGTCCATCGGCGAAATCGCACCGTGTAACACGTGATAACGACCGTTATAATCGCGCATTTTTTCCATCGCGATGACATCTTTCGGATCTTGGACGACACAGATCATCGACTCATCTCGCGACTGGTCTTGGCATATGTGACAAGGATCTACATCCGTAATATGACCACAAACCGAACAGAAATGAATATTTCGTTTCGCATCGACGAGTGCTTTCGCAAAGTCGAGCACTGTATCTTCTTCCATATTTAACACGAAAAAAGCGAGACGACTCGCTGTTTTCGGGCCGATTGTCGGCAGTTTCATAAAACTATCAATCAACTTTGAAATCGGTTCTGGATAATGCATTGGACGCCTCCTAGAACATTCCTGGTAAGTTTAAGCCTTTCGTAAATTGTCCCATCGTGCTTTCAGACAATTGTTCCGCTTTTTTCAATGCGTCGTTCGTTGCGATGATGATGATGTCTTGTAACATTTCCACATCTTCTGGATCTGCTAATTCTGGATCGATTTCGATATCGAGCACTTCACGATGTCCTGAAACCGTCACTTTCACCATACCATTTCCCGCTTCTCCGACGATGCGCTCTTCACCTAGTTTCTCTTGAGCTTCCGTCATTTTCTTTTGCATTTTTTGCATTTGTTTCATCATACCTTGCATATTTCCCATACCACGCATAATTGTATGCCTCCTCATTAATTTTTATTCGTCGACGACTGTTACGATATCTCCAAACAATTCAGTCGCTTGAACGATATGCTCTTGTTCATCTGCCACATCATGCATTTCAAAAGCTTCTTCTCTTTGTTCTTCTACTTCTTCTGAGCGATTCATCTTCGTTGCGATAAATTCAGACCGAATTTTTTGCCACTGTTCTTCTGGAACGTAAATGACATCGTACGGCTTTTGTAAAAACTGTTGCAACGTGCGCAGCAGTTCATCTCGCAACATCTCTTTTTCAAGGGCGATAGAACAATGAATATCATAATTGAATTTTAACACAAAAGCACTCGAAGATGCTGCTACCGGTTCTGTTTCTTCTAAAAGTGCTGCGTGTGATTTTGTTAAAGCTTGCATTAAATTCGCCCATAGCGAACGCAATTGAACGAGGTCTTGCTTCGTCGCTTCCGCTAATACCCCTTCTACTTTCGCTTTCGGCACTCGAATGACAGGCTTTTGTTGGGGTGCTCTCGATACTTGTTTCGCTTGTTTTACAGGAGCAGGACGGTTAGCGACAAGCTGACGTAAATCGGATACCGTCTTCCGTAAATCATCGAGCTGTTGTTGCACATTTTCAGCTACTGGTGCTTCTGCGGTCGCTACTGGAGCGACTGACATCATATGGATAATTTTTAATAAAGCCGATTCGATATACACACGCGCATAATTTGAAAAACGCATCTCTTGTTGCGCTTGAGCGAATACGTCGATACAAGCGTATAGCTGTTCTACTGTAAACCGTTCAATGACAGACTGAAATGTCGCCGGCTCTTGAATCATTTGTAAAAGATGTCCGGAATCGTTCGCTGTTTTCAATAGAAGAAAGTCACGGAACAATGTGATGCTATCTTCGACGAGACGCAGTTCATCTTTCCCTTCTTGCATCAATTCATCGATGATTGACAATGCTCGTTTCGGATCGTTTGAAACGAGCGCATCCATCAATTCGTAAAAACGATTTTCGCTAATTGAACCTGTGACGAGCAAGGCTGCGTCTACCGTAATCGTATCGCTACTGAAAGCAACGACTTGATCCAACATACTGAGTGCATCTCGCATTCCACCAGAAGCCGCCTGTGCGATCACTTGAAGCGCTCCTTTTTCCGCGGTCACTCCAATATCATTTAAAACAACTGATAAACGATCGATAATTTCTTCATTCGTTAACGGCTTAAAGTCGAATCGTTGACAGCGTGAAATAATCGTCAGCGGAATTTTATGCGGTTCGGTCGTCGCTAAAATAAAGACGACATGACTCGGTGGCTCCTCTAACGTTTTTAAGAGCGCATTAAATGCTGAATTCGATAACATGTGCACTTCATCGATAATATACACTTTATAAGGGGACCGAGCTGGAGCTACGTGAACTTTTCCGATAATTTCACGCATCTCTTCCACTCGCGAGTTCGAGGCAGCGTCAAATTCAATGACGTCAGTATTTGAACCTTCTGTAATGCTTACGCACGTCGCACATTCATTACAAGGTTCAGGTGCTGATCCACGCTCACAGTTCAAAGCTTTCGCAAACACTTTAGCCGTCGTCGTCTTCCCAGTCCCACGAGGTCCGGAGAACAAATAAGCGTGAGTCGTTCGATTATGGAGCAAAGCATTTTGTAGCGTCTGCTTCACTAGTGCTTGTCCTGACATATCTCCGAACGTTTGTGGACGATACGCCCGATAAAACGATTGATGAATCATTCACGTCGCTTCCTTTCTTTTTTCTCATTCGTTTATTATACCATTTTCTCATGTCTTTTACTTTGCAAACAGCGAGAACGTTTATGTAAACGATAATCATTTGGTGCAATAATTACGCCATGCAATATACTGTACTCATCTTTCGAATGTTCTAACCTTCACTATACAAGACGTAAAGGAGAGATTACTTTGCACAATACAGAACATCCACCTTTATCTAAATACAGGAAAGCCCGTCCGTCTTTAATATTTTTAGCATTTTTCATTTGGATTGCTTATGGGGTGTACACCATTGTATTTGGTTTCACACTTTGGTTCGTGAAACTGCTCAGATTTGTTGCACTCCTTCTTTCTTTTCTATTGTTCTTTTCCATCAAAAAGCATATTCAATATAAAAAAAGTGAGCACGGGGAATGATTTTCTCTATGCTCACTTTACAACTCATCGATAAATGAAAAACAGCCACTTCTCAATGAAGTGACTGTTGAAAATTCTTAATTATGCCGCGCACCTTCCTTCGACGACCGCACATAGACGTTACTCATGTCGCCAGCTCAGCCTAGGCTGCCCCGCGGCACATGAAATGATCCACTTAATGCTGCTTCCTTCCGGACCTGACATGGTTCATGGGTTTCCATTGCGCAGGACCCAAACGTCAACACTACGTGCATGAGGCAGACTCTACAATACGAGAAGCCTCGAGAAGGGATTCAGTCTTGCTGAAGCGGATTGCAAGTACAGGGCACCGCTAATTCCCCACCTAGCACGGCATTTCTAAGTATAGCATTTTTCCTTAAAAAATCAACTCTCAACCTTTTCAAAACTTTTATCCTAAATTGCAATATTAAATGCAACACTTTATGTGAAACCACTATATAAGGTTTTTATGTCAATTTGTTGATTATGTGGCCTAGGCCACACAATCAACGAATTTCGCAAATTTTCCGGGGGAATGTATTCATCCAATTGGCAACTTCTGCAATGCGCTGGTCTGAGTATGCATGAATCTGTTGCCCTTTCTTTATAAAACGTCTGAGTAGCCCATTATGACGTTCATTCGTCCCTCTCTCCCAATATGCATATGGATGCGCAAAATAAACATCTATTCCCATTTCTTTTCCTTGTGCGCTAAGTTCACTAAATT